>DASRYX010000112.1:0-3850 GCA_035686985.1 Planctomycetaceae bacterium
ATCTTGCCCTGGTAGAGCCGGGTGTAAGTCAACTGTCCGTACTGTTCCACGACCGTCTTGAAGGCCATGCAGACCAGCGGCTTGCTCGGATCGGAAGCGAGCTTCACCTTGTTCCAGGACGGGTCGCTCGGAATGCCATCGGCGGGTGGCTTCTTGTCGAGGTCGGTCGCCGTCAATTCACGGTCGAGCGGCGTCGGCAGGTAATAGGTCACTCCGTCGAGCAGTTCCTGCACGGCTTTATTTTTGTACGCCGAGCCCATCATCACCGGGGTGATCTGGTGCGCGAGGGTCGCTTCGCGAATCGTCTGGCGAATGAGCGGGACCGGAATTTCCTGCTCCTCGAGGAGCATGGACATCATTTCGTCACTCGACATCGAGAGCGTCTCGAGCATTTCCTGCCGCGCGGTTTTTGCCTTGTCGGCAAGTTCCGCGGGGATGGGCTCGTAACGGACCACTTCGCCGTCTTCGCCGTCAAAATAGCAGGCGCGCATTTCGATCAGGTCGACCACCCCTTCGAAGGTCGATTCCTTGCCGATCGGAATCTGCAGCGGGCAGGGCGTGACGTTAAGCTTGTCACGGATCATGCCGATGACCTTGTCCGGGTTCGCACCGGTGCGGTCCATCTTGTTGATGAAGGCGATCCGCGGGACCTTGTAGCGCTTCATCTGGCGGTCGACGGTCAGCGACTGGCTTTGCACGCCGGCGACCGAACAGAGCACCAGGATCGCGCCGTCGAGCACGCGCAAGCTGCGCTCGACTTCCACGGTGAAGTCCACGTGGCCCGGGGTCGATCAGGTTGATCGTGTACGGCGTTCCCTTGGCGTCCCAGGTCACCTGCGTCGCGGCAGAGGTGATCGTGATCCCCTTTTCGCGTTCCAGTTCCATGTGGTCCATCACCGCGCCGACGCCGTCCTTGCCCTTCACTTCGTGAATGGCGTGAATGCGGCCGGAGTAGAACAGAATGCGTTCCGACAAGGTCGTTTTGCCGGAGTCAATGTGGGCGGAGACCCCGATGTTGCGTACTTTGGTCAAGTCCATGATCGAACGAAAATCCTGTTGGGTGATGAATAACGTGAGCGCGATTCGCCCGACTTCGGAGCGAACAAATTGTGTCAGGGGTCCATTCGCGGCGATTCACGAACGGCTCGGCAGCGGGATAACTCGGGGGAATCGCACTCCGTCGCGAAGAGGGCCGCCGTCAGCAACAGCGGGGGCGGTGCGAGCGAACCAAATTCCCGGGGTGTCAGCAACGCGGCGGCAACCGGGACTGGTTGCCGTCGTGACGGCCGTGGTGATTTCGGGTGAGGTTCCGTCCCCCCGACGATCGTTCCCCGGTCCGCCACGCGAACTACATCGGCGGTGGCACTTCCCAGATCAGCATACTGCACTCAACCTGCTTGATGGTGACCCTGAATGACCGCTTTCCGTCATCGGGTCTGCTCTTGAAAACGATTCCGTATCGGAACCCCGAGCCTCATAAGAATAGTCAAAATGACGTGTCAAGGGAAGATCTGTATGGAGAAATTCTGATCAATGTCGGGAGGGTAACACGTATTGTGATCGTTTGTGCATGTTGTCGTTTGGCGGCGTGCTGAGATCAGTGTCAGTGATTTAAACGCCGCCGAAGATAATCACCCGGCGGACTTGCGTCGCTTCCGTCGCCCAGATTTTGCTCCTCCGAGGGTCGCTTTCTGCTATCATGACTCAAGATCATGCCCACGACTGCCCTCCCCATAGTGACTGCCGCCGAGCCGCGTCCGCGCGTGCTGGAACTCACCCGTGAAGCGCTCGCCGACTGGTGCGTAGCGCACGGGGCTCCCGCGTACCGGGCCGATCAGATCCGCCGCTGGATTTTCGGCAAGCGTGTGACGTCCTTCGATCAGATGCACGACATTCCCGCGGCGTTGCGAGCGCAATTGACTGCGGAATTCTCGCTCTTCCCGGCGACGGTCGTGCAACATCTCACGGCGAAAGACCGCACGGAAAAACTGCTGCTGCAATTGCCGGACGGTGAATTCATCGAATGCGTCCTGATGCGTGAACCCGAACGGCGGACGATCTGCATCAGCACGCAAGTCGGCTGCGCGATGGGCTGTGTCTTTTGCGCGAGCGGTCTCCGCGGCCTGAAACGCAATCTGACAACCGGCGAAATTCTCGAACAGGTGCTACGGCTCGATCGGTTGCTCGGTCTCGAAGAACGCATCACGAATCTCGTGGTGATGGGCATCGGCGAACCGCTCGCGAACTTGAAAGCGCTGCTGCCGGCGCTGGACAGTCTCTGTGAAAAGGGTGGCCTCGGCATGAGTCCCCGGCGGATCACCATTTCGACCGTCGGGCTCCCCGAAAAAATTCGCGAGTTGGCGAACACGGGCAAGGCGTATAATCTCGCGGTGTCCCTGCATGCGCCGAACGATCCGCTGCGAACGCAGCTCGTCCCGGTGAACAACAAAATCGGGATTGACGACGTCCTCGCCGCGGCGGACGATTTCTTTGCGGAGACCGGCCGGCGGGTGACGTATGAGTATGTGTTGCTCTCAGGTGTGAATGACAGCCCGGCCGAAGCCCGTGAACTCGCCCGACGCTTGCAATCGCGGATCGCACATGTGAATCTGATACCCATGAACGGTGTGACAGATCTGCCGTTTGTCGAACCGACGGCTCCGCGGACGCAGGAGTTTGTATCGATCCTGGAAAGTTATGGAGTTCCCGCCACCGTGCGGAAGCGCAAGGGAGCGGACATCGACGCCGCTTGCGGACAATTGCGATTACATCAACTCAGCCCGGCCCCGGCGTCAGCAGACGCTGTGAACGAACCGGTGCTCTGCGGCGAGTAGCCCGCCGCTTGTTCCTCGGAACATCTTCGTGTCGACCGCGCCGTTTACGGCCCAGGCAACATCGATTCCTCTCGCGGTTCAACCGTCCGCTCCGGTTGCGGCACCCCTGTGGTTGCCCATCTGGTCGCTGGCCCGCCGGGAACTCGTGCGCTTCTTCCGGCAGCGGTCGCGACTGATCGGCGCCCTCGGGCAACCGATTCTCTTCTGGATTCTCTTCGGCGCAGGATTGCACGGCTCGTTCCGCGGCCCGGCGACGCAGTCGTATCAGGACTATTTCTTCACCGGTGTCGCGGTGATGATCGTGATGTTCACGGCGATTTTTTCCACGATTTCGATTATTGATGACCGCAACAACGGCTTCCTGCAGGGCGTGCTCGTAGCGCCCGTGCCTCGAATCGCGATCGTGCTCGGTAAAGTGTTCGGCGGCGCGACGCTCGCCGTGCTGCAGACGATGTTATTCCTGCTGATCGGCCCGACGCTGACGTTGATCGGCCTCGCGCCGGAAATCACGACCGGGCTGACGTGGTCCAACGCGGCGGCGGTCGTGGGCTGGCTGGCCTGGCTTGGCGTCACATTAACGGCGCTGGGGTACTGCATCGCGTGGCCGATGAGTTCGACGCAGGGTTTTCATGCGATTATGAGTGTCTTTCTCATGCCGATGTGGTTGCTGTCGGGGGCGTTCTTCCCTGCCGGTGATCGCGGCTGGCTGAGTGTGGTGGTTCGGCTGAATCCGTTGACGTACGGCGTCGCGGGGCTGAGGCGACTGATGTCGTCCGACCCGCTCGTTGTGGCGGATTTGCCGACTTGGCCGGTGTGCGGGACGGTCACCGGCCTGTTTGGAGTGGTTTGTCTCACCGGAGCGGTCTGGCTGACCCATCGCCAGTCCGCGCACAACGCCCGTTAGGCGCCGGTGTCGTCCCGTGGATGTCATGTATGAACGGTTCGAACAGTCTGTCAGCCAATCCGGAAGTGGCTCGCCCGTGTTGCGCGGGAGTCCGCCCGGTGTTTCTGTGGAC
>DASRYX010000113.1:0-2576 GCA_035686985.1 Planctomycetaceae bacterium
TTTCTGCACCATTCGTTACAAAAAAGGTATCTCGAAAGGTATCTCCGCGCCCAGAAATGACGCAAGGCCGCATGAGCGGCCTTGCTGTAAGTCGTTTCTGATAAATCACTTCTACCGAGTCGGGCTGGCGGGATTTGAACCCACGACCTCTTGCACCCCAAGCAAGCGCGCTAGCCAGGCTGCGCTACAGCCCGAATACCTGAATCAACGACCGAAAACGCGTCTCGGACCGTGATTCAGGGTTTCCATGTTATCGCAGTGACTTGCCCGAATTGCAAGCCACCATTGTGGATGGGACCGGGACGCCGGAATCAGAGGTCGTCGTAGTCCACTTCAAACGTATCGCCGTCGCGCAGTCGACCCGACTGAAAGCCCTTGCGAAACCAGCGGGCACGCTGGGCGGATGTGCCGTGTGTGAAGGAATCGGGGACGACATGTCCGCTCGACTGGCGTTGCAGCGTATCGTCGCCGATGGCATTGGCCGCGTTGAGGGCTTCGTCAATGTCGCCCGGCTCGAGGATGTCACGCATCTTTTGGGCGTGATGGGCCCACATGCCGGCGAGATAGTCCGCCTGCAGTTCCAGTCGGACCGAGGCCCGGTTGTATTCCTCGTCGCTCACCCGGCCGCGGAGTGCGTGGACCTTCTGCAGAATGCCGAGCTGGTTCTGCACGTGATGGCCGATCTCATGCGCAATGACATACGCCTGCGCGAAATCCCCGGGAGCACCAAAACGAGACTTCATTTCGTCGTAGAACGCCAGGTCGATGTAAACCTTCTCGTCTTCCGGGCAGTAGAACGGGCCGGACGCCGCGCTGGCGGAGCCGCACGCTGAGTTCACCTGGCCGGTGAAGAGGACGAGTTTCGGCGGCGGATACGGGCGCTGTGACCGGATTTCATTGGCGAAGACGTCGGTCCAGACATCTTCCGTATCCGCCAGCACAATCGAGACGAACTTCTTCAGTTCTTCTTCGTGCTCGTTGACCGGCATTGGAGCGCCGTCTTCCGGCGCCATCGGACCCGGCGGCTGTTGCCGGGCCATGTTCTGCAGCAGCGCCCGGGGATCGCCACCGAGCGCAATGACGATCACGACCAGCACGATCATGCCGAGCCCGCCGCCCACCATCACCGGGCCGCCGGGCTGTCCACGGCGATCCTCGACGTTTCCGCTTTCCCGGCCGCCATCTAACCGCATGGTGTCGCTCCTTCTGCTGCCGAGGCCGTTACTTTTCGTCGTCGGCGAGGGTCAGGGGATCCAGCGGGCTACTGCTGGTGATCAGCTCGCCCGCGCCGAAGTAGATCTCCAGTTCACGTCGCGCGGCGTCGGGTCCATCGCTGCCGTGCACGAGATTCATCTGGCGGCTGAGGCCGAAGTCGCCACGGATCGTTCCCGGCGCGGCTTGGCGGCCATTCGTCGGCCCCATCATCGCCCGCACAACGGAAATGGCTTCCGGGCCCTCGAGCGCGATCGCCACGATCGGTCCGGAGGTGATGAACGATTCCAGCTGCGGATAGAACGGCTTGCTGACATGTTCCGCGTAATGCTTCTTCGACTGGTCCGGCGTGACCTGCAGCATCTTCAGGCCGACGATCTTCAGCCCGCGGGCTTCAAAGCGGGTGAGAATCGGTCCGCACAGCCGTCGCGTGACAGCATCCGGTTTCAGCAACACCAACGTTCGTTCCAAAGCCATTCGTCATCACTCAAAAAAAGGGAAAGCTTGAATCAGGTTGCCGGAGCATTGGCCGCGGTTCGATCACGCGTTCATCAATTTGCGGAACTCGTCGAACAGGTAGCTGCTGTCGTGCGGGCCGGCGGCGGCTTCCGGATGATACTGCACACAGAACGCCGGATACTCTTTGTGCCGCAGGCCTTCTACAGTCTGGTCATTCAGATTGAGATGGGTCACTTCGAGATGCGACGGCAGATTGTCCGCGGAGATCGCGAATCCGTGATTCTGCGAGGTAATCTCGACCCGCCCGGTCTCCTTGTTCAAGACGGGTTGGTTCGCGCCGCGGTGGCCGAATTTCAATTTGAAGATCTCTGCGCCGCAGGCAAGACCCATCAGTTGATGACCGAGGCAGATGCCGAACACCGGGACTTTTCCGAGCAGGCCGTTGATCGTCTCGGTGGCATAGGTCAGCGGTCGCGGGTCGCCGGGGCCATTGGAGAGGAACACGCCATCGGGCTTCTGGGCGAGGACTTCTTCGGCGGTGGAAGTGCCGGGGACGACTGTCACTCGCGCGCCGGTCTGCCGCAGATGCCGCAGAATGTTCCACTTCATCCCATAGTCGATGGCGACGATGTGCTTGGCATCATCTGTGTGGGTGGGCTCGTTCGGGGAGAACGAATTCATGGGAGAAAGCGTCTGCGTCCACTCAAACGGTGCCGGCGGCATGACCTCTTTCACCAGGTCGCGGCCGACGATGTTCGGGGCCTGCTGCGCTTTGCGGATCAGCGAGGCGTCGTCGAGATCGATCGACGAGATGACGCCGGTCATCGCGCCGCGGATTCGTAACCGGCGAACGAGCGCACGGGTGTCAATGCCTTCCAGACCAATCACGCCGGCGGCTTTGAGAT
>DASRYX010000114.1:0-1620 GCA_035686985.1 Planctomycetaceae bacterium
TGGGTGATGAGCGCTCCGCTCCGCGTCGCGGCTAAACGGAATTCCCTCCGATCGAGACCTCGCATGACGGTTCCGTACCAGCAGATAGTGTCGCAGTTGCGGCAGGCGTTTCCGCAGCCGGTGTCGGACCGTGTGCATGACGCGTATTTCGTGTTCTCGTTCCTGCGGGCGCTCGATCAGCTCGATGCGATGAAATCGGAGACGCCGCTACTTGGCGGTCCGGTAGAACTCGATTACGACGCGGCCCGGCAATCGCGGATTGATGATTCACCGCGCACGCTCGAAGACGTGACGGCCTTGCTCGTGCAGCACCTCTCGGGCATGTTCATCTGGGGACATCCCAAAGCGCAGATCAACGTCGTCCCGTTCCCCACGATTCCCAGCGTCATCGGCCAATTGCTGCCGTCGATCTACAACCCGAATCTCGTCAGTGAAGAATCGTCCCGGCAGGTGGCGGTCGCCGAGGTGGAAGTCTCCGCGATGACCGCTGCGCTGCTCGGGTATGATCCCGAACAGGCCGCGGGGCTGTTCACCTTCGGCGGCACCGGCACGTTGCTCTACGGCGCGAAACTCGGTCTCGAAAAAGCGTGCCCCGGCGCACGCAAGACCGGCATCACCACCCCCGCGGTCATTCTCTGTTCCGAGCGCGCGCACTATGCGTGTCTTGCTATCGCCAATTGGCTCGGACTCGGTCAGAACAATGTGATCCAGATCCCGTGCGGTCCGGACAATGAGATCCGTCCGTGCCTGCTGGAAACCATGGCCCGCGATGTTCTGAAAGAAGGCCGTCGTATCGCGTGCATCGTCGCCACCATGGGAACGACGGATCACTTCGGCCTCGATGATCTTCATGCACTGCACGCGATTCGGGACAATCTCGTCGACGAATTCCGGCTTGATTACCGGCCGCACATTCATGCCGATGCCGTCATCGGCTGGGCATGGAGCGTCTTCAACGACTACGATTTCAACCACAATCCGCTGCAGTTCCGGCATCGCACGGTGCGGGCACTCGCCGGGACGAAGCGCCGGATTCAACATCTCGCGCTGGCCGACTCCATTGGCATCGACTTCCACAAAACCGGCTTCACGCCGTATGTGTCGAGTTTGTTTATCACCCGGGACAAGCAGGACCTGGAACTGATCTGCCGCAAGCCGGAAGAGACGCCGTATCTCTTTCACGACGGCCACTATCATCCCGGGCGCTACACGCTGGAAACCACCCGCAGCGGCGCGGGACCGATGGCGGCCCTCGCTAATCTGCGGCTGTTCGGCAAAGACGGCTTGCGGTCGCTGCTCGGACATCTCGTCTCGATGGCCGAGACCTTGCGGGAACATCTCGAAGGTCACGCGGCGACCACGGTCGTGAACCGCGGCAACTTCGGCCCGGTGACGTTGTTCCGGGTTTACCCCGATGACGTCGACACGTTCGGGATTCTCGAGCGCGAGCAAAGCGATGCGAGTTATCGCGATCAGCTACTCGCCCACAACGAGTACAACCGCCGGGTTTTTCAGCTGGTGCAGTCGGAAGCGCTCGCCGGTCGCGGCGTGGTGCTCTCGATGACCGACAACTACCGCGAGACCGACTACGGCGAACCGATGGTCGCGCTGAAGTCGTAC
>DASRYX010000115.1:0-11048 GCA_035686985.1 Planctomycetaceae bacterium
ACGAAACGCTGCCGGGGCCGGGATACCGCCTGAAGAAACTGCGGTTCGAGGTGCTGCCGGGGATGTGGATTCCCGGCGTGCTGTACGAACCGGAAAACCTCGCGGCGAAGGCGCCGGTGTTCCTGAACGTCAACGGCCACGACAAAGACGGCAAAGCCGCGGACTACAAGCAGCTGCGGTGCATCAATCTCGCCAAGCGGGGCATTATCACGCTCAATCTCGAATGGTTCGGCATGGGCCAGCTTCGCACGCCGGGCTTTTCGCACGCAGCTCAGAATCAACTCGACCTCTGCGGCACCAGCGGCGTCGCCCCACACTTTTTGGCGATGCACCGGGCCATCGATCTTCTGCTCGAACATCCGCACGCCGATGTGAACCGTGTCGGGGTCTCCGGTCTCTCCGGCGGTGGGTGGCAGACGATTTTTATTTCGTCACTCGACCCGCGCGTCACGCTGGCAAACCCGGTGGCGGGATATTCCAGCTTTGTGACGCGGGCCCGGAATCCCTCGGACCTTGGTGATTCGGAACAGACGCCGACGGATCTCGGCAAGCATGCGGACTACGCGGTGCTGACGGCCATGCTCGCGCCGCGGGCGGCGCTCCTCACGTTCAATGCCGCAGACAACTGCTGCTTCGCAGCCCCCCATGCGCTGCCGCCGTTAATGGATGCCGCACGGCCGATTTATCGCCTGTTCGGCAAGGAACTCAGCCTGCGGTCGCATGTCAACTATGTGCCGGGCGATCACAACTTCGGTCTGGAGAATCGCGAAGCGCTTTATCGCACGATCGGCGATGTGTTTTATCCCGGCGATAAGACGTACCCGCGAAGTGAAATCGCCAGTGAGAGCGAACTTCGGAAAGCGGAGGAACTAAATGTCCCGCTGCCGGAACAGAATGTCGACTTCAACACGCTCGCAATGAAGATCGCGGAGTCATTACCGCGTGCACTGCCGAAGGACGAAGCCCGCGCGAAGTTGAAAACGATCGTCGCCGCGCCGGATTACACCGTCACCGCACGCATGGAAGACACGTCTGCCGAGAACGGCGTCACCATCAAACGGTGGCGGTTACGACTCGATCCGGACTGGACGATCCCCGCGGTCGAGTTTGTTCCTGCTTCACCGACGGGCACCACACTTCTCATCGCTGATAAAGGCCGCGAGTCGGTCGCCGAGGATGTGCCGAAACTGCTCGCCGCCAAGCAACGGGTGATCGCATTCGATCCGTATTACTTCGGCGAATCCAAACTCGGCCGTCGTGATTATCTTTACTCATTGCTGATCGCAACGACTGGCCAACGCCCGCTCGGTATTCAAGCGGCGCAAACGATCGCCGTCGCGAAATGGGCAAAGACGACGCCTGGTGCCGACAACGTTGTCCTGCAATCGATCGGCCCGCGTACGAGCGTGATCGCCGCTGTCGCTGCAGCGATCGAACCCGTCGCCTTCGCCGACGTACAAAGCCGCGACGGGCTCGATTCGCTGAAGACGTTGATTCAGAAGAACACGCTCGTCAGCGAGATGCCGGAGTTGTTCTGCCTCGGCTTGCTCGAACACTTCGATCTGCCCGAACTCCGCGCGCTGCGGTGATAACCTCTTTGGGAGGGCGAAGCTCCTGCTGAGCCGTTGATTGTCCCAGCGAGTTGAAACGCGCGTGGCTCAGCAGGAGCTTCGCCCTCCCTGGAATTCTTTAATTCGTTTCCGGTGCCGATGGAAAGAATTCCGTGTGACATTCGCCGTTGCGGCCGAAGTAGTGCACGCGGCGGCCGGTGATCTGCACAAAATAGCCCACGCAACCGGCGGCCATCGTTTTGCGGATGAAATCGAGATACGTGTGCTCGTTCCGCTGGCTTTGTCGCACCGCGGCTTCGACGAGCGACGCCGAGAAGTCCCTACCGGTTTCGTGCTTCTGGTGTGGCGTGGCAATCACGTGCGATTCACCGCTCGGCAGATAATAGGTGATTTCCTCGCGGCTGTAATCGGCGTGATAGCGTTCAACACCGATCGCCATCAACCGTCCCACAATCTCCGGAAACGTTAACGTTCCGTTTAACGAGCCAGTCGCGCAGTCCTGCAGAACCTGAATCTGCTCAGCATTCATCTTGTTGCTCACAAAAGTTCACGGAGTTGGAGGAGCGACATTCTGACAACTTGGGGCTTGATGGAAAACTCTCTAATTCTTGTTGAAAAGTCCATCAATCAATACGACGGCGCGGATTGTCGATCGCCGGGGTGGACGCTACCGTAAATGGCGATCCCGCAGCCGCAACCTGACGCTCGAAGAGGTGCCGCCCATGAAACGCCCGCTGCTTGCCGCGTTGTCGGTCATTGTCCTGGGAATCTCGCTTGTTTCGGGCAGCCTGCTGCAATCCACGCCGCGGGTCATTGTCGAGTGCGGCACGCTCGATGAAAGCAATTGGGGACAGCTTGTTCCTGAGGGCAAAGAGGTCGACGCGATTTACGGCGACATCGTGCTGCGGAACAGCAAGCTCACGGCGGTCATCGCGCAGACAAAGCCCACCCGGCACGCGAACATGACGGTGCGCGATGTCTCGGGATGTCTGATCGACCTGACCGCCCAGCCGGGGCAGAGCGATCAACTCGCGGCGTATTATCCGGGTCGCAAAGCCGTCGCCTATCAATCGACGGAGATCAAGGCAACAAAGAAGCGACTCAATCCGGACAGCACCATCACGAGTGCCGAGAGCGTCGATGTGATGGTCACCGCCCCGGCCACCGGTGATAAGCCGGAAGTGGTGACTCATTATCAGCTCAACGCCGCGGATGAATTCCTGACCGTCAGCACGGTGTATCGCAATCCGGGTAGCACGGCCATGACCGTGACGCTCGAAGATGATTTCCGCGCCGACGGGGGTAAAGAAGTCATGCCCCGCACGCCGAACCGGACGGACGAGGTGTTCTGGCTGCATGACCGCTATTGGGGACAGGCGTATGCACTGGATGTCGAAGGCCGCCAGATCCAGATCAACAGCGATGCCCGGACTTCGCAGTTGAAGTACGTCGACGATGCGGGTGAGTCCAAGATCACGTTGCCGGCCGGCGAATCGTTCACGCTCACGCGACGGCTGTACGTCGGCGCGAATCAGATTGATACGATCGCCGCGCGAAAGCGCCGGAACAATGTTTCTGTGACGCCGGTATCCCTGCAGTTCTCGAACAGCAAGAACACACCGTTACCTCGGGCGCAGGTCGAGTTCAACAGTCTGAACACTCGCTACGGCAGCGCTACGACGGACGAGCACGGCCTGATCCAGACCGCGCTGCCGCCCGGTGATTACGCCGTCGAAGTGACTTATCTGGGTCAACAGGTGGCGAAGGGCTTGAAGCTGACGATCGGTGAAACGGAACTCACCAATCACACGATCACCGTCCCGAACGAGAACTTCGGCCACGCGTCAGCAAAGATCATTGATGCCGAAGGATTCCCGATCCCCTGTAAAGTCGAGTTCATCCCGCAGTCGCCGGACGTGAAGCTCGATTTCGGCCCGGAAACCGCGGAATTCGCCGTGCGGAATGTGTGCTACACACCGAACGGGGAATTCCGTCAGCCATTGCCGCCGGGGAAGTACAACGTGATCGTCAGTCACGGCCCGGAGTTTGATGCGGTCTTTACAGAAATCGACATCCAGCCGTTTGCGTCAACGCGGTTAGAAGCACAGCTCAAGCGAACCGTGGATACCAAGGGCTGGGTCAGTAGTGATTTTCACAGCCATTCGAGTCCGTCGGGAGACAACTCGAGCAGCCAGCTTGGTCGCGTGTTGAACCTCGTGTGCGAGCACATCGAGTTCGCGCCGTGCACCGAACACAATCGCGTCACGACGTATCAACCGCACATCGACCGCCTGAACATCGGCAAATTTATCTCGTCGGTCGAGGGGATGGAGCTGACCGGATCACCGCTGCCGCTGAATCACCAGAATGCCTTTCCGATGAAGTTCACGCCACGCACACAGGATGGCGGGGGCCCCACGACAGCCGCCAGCGTCGAAGAACAAATCGAACGCCTCGCGCTCTGGGATGACCGCAGCGAAAAGCTCGTGCAGGTGAATCATCCGGACATCGGCTGGATGTTCTACGACAAGAACGGCGATGGTCAGCCCGACGCGGGCCACGAGCGGGGCTTCCCGTTCATGGACGTGATGGAGATTCACCCCATCCAGAATGCGCTCGATCTCGCCCCGTTCGCGACTTTTCCGGATGGCCGCCGGTTTCACAACAGCATCTTCCGCTGGCTGCAACTGCTCAATCAGGGCTTCCACATTTACGGCGTGGTGAATACCGACGCCCACTACAACTTCCACGGCTCCGGCGCATTACGCAACTGGATTCAGTCGCCGACCGATGAACCGTCTGAGATCAAACACATGGACATGGTTCACGCCGCCGAACAGGGACGGCTGGTGATGTCCAACGGCCCGTTCCTCGAAGTTTCGGCGAGCGAAGCGGGCAGTTCCAAGTCAGTGACCGTCGGCCAGGATCTCGCGGCACCGTCGAAGAAAATCACGGTGAAGATCAAGGCCCAGTGTCCGAACTGGATCGATCTTGATCGGATGTTCGTGCTGGTGAACGGCCGGATTCACTCGCAGCACAACTACTTCCGCGAGCAGCATCCTGATGTGTTCCGCAGCGGGAACATCAAAATCGATCGGCAGATTGAACTCACGTTAGACGGCGACGCACATGTGATCATCGTCGTTGGCGATCTGGGGAGTGATCTGTCGAAGGTGCAGGGCTTGGCGGAAGGACGCATGCCAGCGACCGCGATCACCAACCCGATTTTCGTTGATGTCGACGGCAACGGCTTTCAAGCGAATCGGGACACGCTCGACGCGCCGCTGCCAGTGAAATTCGATCCAATGCAGAAATAGCAGCACAGGCCGACCGTGGGCGCAGGGTCGACCTGTTTATGCCGCATGCTTAGCGGTTTGGATTCCGCTCGTACGAAGTGGTGGCTCGGCGACCAAACAGCTGCCGCTCGGCTTCCAGTTCGCGGAGTTTCGCCTCCAGGAAGCGTTTGACCGGGCCTTGCCCGATCGAGTGCTGTTTCAGACGGCGCAGCTTGCTCTCAAGTTCTTGCAGGTACTGATGATTCGCTGTCGACAAGGCCACCATGCGGGAAGTTCCATCTTCAAAGGAAGTCAGTTCGAGATTTTGGACCATTCCGCAACCGGCGCGCCCGACGCGAGACAATCTTTTCGCCTTCAATGAAACCACCTGACACGTTGTCACTGTTCAATTGCGGAATCCGCCAGGCTGTGGTGATATGAAGCTCTTCTATGCGGAGATGTTGAATGGCTTTATGTCGAGTGTTCCTGTTCGCGATGATTTTTTCGGGAGTCAACACGGGTATGGCGAAGGAGCCGTCGATGGTGGAAATCGTGGCCCATCGCGGGGCGTCGCATGACGCGCCAGAGAACACACTGGCCGCTATTCGACTCGGGTGGGAGCAGCATGCGGACGCCGTCGAATTCGATGTGTATCTGTCGAAAGACGGCCAGATCGTGCTGATTCATGACGCCGACACCGAACGCGTGGCCGGGATCAAACGCAAGGTGGTCGATCAGACTACGGAAGAACTCCGCCAGCTCGATGTCGGCAAATGGAAGCACGACCAATACGCCGGCGAAAAAATCCCGCTGTTGTCCGAAGCGCTCACCACCATTCCTGCAGGCAAACGCGTCTTCATCGAAGTGAAGTGCGGCCCCGAAATCGTTCCCGAATTGCAGCGTCAACTGGCGAAAGCGAAGCGTCCCGTCGCCGAGACGGCGATCATCAGCTTCAACAAAGAGGTCATTGCCGAGTGCAAGAAGACCGTCCCGCAATGCAAGGCTTACTGGCTCGCTTCGATCAAGCGTGACAAGAAAACCGGCGAGTGGAACCACACGGTGGAATCGCTGATTGCGACCGCGAAAGAGCTGCACGCCGACGGTCTCGACCTGTCCGCGTGTGATCTCATCGACCGCGATTTTGGCGACAAGGTCAAGTCGTCCGGACTCGAACTGCTGGTGTGGACGGTGAACGACGTGAAGGTCGCCCGGCAGATGATCGCCGCGGGCGTGCAAGGCATCACGACCGATCGCCCGCAGTGGCTCCGGCAGGAACTCGCCCGGGCGGAATGACCGCGGCGTGGCATCGCCGCGCGGAACTGGGTATCTTCGCATTCATCGGCTGGATTTGATGGATGTCTTGTCTTGGGGGAAGGTTCGCAATGCTTCGGTTCTCGAGTGCAGCTTTTGTAGTCCTGATCGCCGCGACAACGTTTGCGGCGGATAACACGCCTCCCGAGGGCTTCCAGGCTCTCTTCAACGGCAAAGATTTCACCGGTTTCCACGGCGTCGGGACCGAAGACCCGCGGAAGATCCAGGCCTTGCCCGAAGCCGAACGCACCGAGCGTTTTGCGAAGAGCCTCGACGATCTGAAAGAACACTGGAAGATCGAGAACGGCGAACTGGTCAACGACGGCAAAGGCCTGTACATGACCACCGACAAGGACTACGGCGACTACGAACTGCACGTCGAATGGAAGCTGATTCCAAAGGGTGACAGCGGCGTCTACCTGAAGGGTACGCCGCAGGTGCAGATCTGGGATACATCAGAAGAAGCCGGCTACCACAAGCTGGGTGCCGACAAGGGGTCGGGCGGATTGTGGAACAATTCCGCCGGCGCTCCCGGCAAAGACCCGGTGATTCTTGCCGATAAGCCGGTCGGTGAATGGAACAAGTTCCGCATCCTGCAAGCCGGTGCCCGTACCACGGTCTATCTGAATGACAAGCTCGTGGTCGATCGCGCGATCCTCGAAAACTACTTCGACAAGAACAAGACGCCGCTGGTTCCCAAGGGCCCGGTCCAGTTGCAGACACACGGCAACGAAGTCCGCTGGAAGAACATCTACATTCGCGAGTTGTCCGCCGAAGAAGCCCAGAAAGCCGCTCTCGGTTCGGATGAAGGTTTCAAGAGTCTCTTCAACGGCAAAGATCTCGAAGGCTGGGCCGGGCCTGTCGAAAACTATGAAGTCGCGGACGGCGTGATTCGCTGTAAACCGGGAAAAGGCGGCGTCATCTATGCCAAGGATGAATACGCCGATTTTGTTGTCCGCCTGGAATTTAAACTCCCCCCCGGAGGGAATAACGGCCTCGCGATTCGTTATCCCGGCCAGGGGGACACGGCCTACGTCGGGATGTGTGAACTGCAAGTCCTCGACACCGAGCACCCCAAGTATGCGAATCTGGATCCGCGCCAGGCTCACGGTTCCGCCTACGGAATGGCGGCCGCTCACCGCGGCTATCACCGCCCCACCGGCGAATGGAACTTTCAGGAAGTGACCGTGAAGGGATCGACCATCAAGGTCGAACTCAACGGTAGCGTGATCCTCGACACCGATCTGAGCAAGATCACCGAATACATGGCGAATTCGCCGCACCCGGGGAAAGACCGCACCAGCGGCTTCTTCGGTTTCGCGGGCCACTCTGATCCCGTCGAGTTCCGCAACATCCGCATCAAAGCCTTGGCCGCGCAGTAACCACCGCAGCGAGCACATGATGATCGCGAGAAGCCCAGGCATGGCCATGCCTGGGCTCTTTCGTTAATTCAAAATCTTCGACGCCCGCTCTTCCGTCGTGCCGACTTCGTTGATTTTCAGCCCGAAGTTTTCGCCGATCTTTACGGCTTCTCCCCGGCAGTAGCGCGCGTTGTTGACGTACAGATCGAGCAGCGCTTCGCACGATTTCGGGAAGGTGATCAGCGACCCATTGGCGATGGCGAGCAGTTGCGACACCGTGATTTTTTTCTCGGCGAGCCGGACGCTGACCTGAACCGGAAGTTCGCGCAGTCGCGACAGGGGATCGACCGTGGGGACCATTTTTGCCGCAGGACTTGTTGCTGCCTTGTGAGCACTCGCGGCGGCCGGAGCCGGGGTTGGTGGGGGAGCCGTCTGGGCGACTTCAAACCGCGGCGCGGCCAACGGCCACACCATCAGCAGCGCACCAATCGGCGTCCCCTCGTTCTCTGTTACCGTCAGCGTGAGCGCCGCGGCCCAGTCGCGCGGCTGGCATTGCTCGATGAAATACGCCAGGCGCGGCGCCTTGATCGTCGCGAACCGCGATGGCTCCATGTCCGGCGGAAACAGATTCATCGACCATTCCATGGCCAATGTATCCAATCGCGCCTTCTGACTCTCGTTCGGATGCTCGTACCATTCCGGCAGCGCGATGGTCTCCGGAATTAGAACCGCGGCTCCTTCTCCGCCGAGTTCGAAGAGCGCGATGAGACCGCTTCCCTGAAAGTCGCTCGATCCGTCTTCGGGGTTCCACGGGCCCGACTCGCCCGCGGTCAGGCTCCAAGGCATGTCGAAGCACTGGGCAAACGACTCCGTCAGCGCCGCGGCATTCCCGCTGACGGCGTTAATAATCTGTTCGACGTTCGCTTCGGTCAGCATCGGGATTCCATTCCCTCCAAAAACCGAGTCCGCGGTGACGCAGACTCTTACGGAGAAAATCGGCTCGGCGTCTCAAAAAACTTCGCATGGATTCGTGCGGTGATAAATTGCGTTGAGTTTTCACCTCCAAATGTTGCCAGAACGAGAACGTATTTCACGCAGTCACCCCACTCTCACGGAGATGTTGTCGTGGTCGGTCGCGGACCTTCTGGTGTGACTCTCGCCTAGACACTCTTTGCGCAGTGCGGTCTAATTCCGCCGGAAATCCTCACACCGGACTGGTTTTGGTTCGGAAACTGATGCAAGGACGCGTCGGATTGGAACGTCTGCTGAAACTCTGGCCGTTCGTGCGACCGCACCGCCGGCAACTCGCCTTTGCCCTCGTGGCGGCTGCTGCCGCTTCGTTGCTGTGGGCCGGGGCCTTGCTGCTGACGTTTCCCATCACCAAGTTGCTGATGCAGCAGCAAAGCGTGGGCGAACATATCGCCAGCCGGATCGTTGTCGCGGAAGAAGCGACGAACGAGTACAGCGCCCGCTTAAAGCAGATTGAAACGGACCTCGCCGGGCACGAATCCCGCGGCGATCGCGCGAGCCATGATTACTTCAAACTGCTGCAGGATCGCTCGAAAGCCCAGGCCCATTTGAGCCGTGCGGCGCGGGATGAATGGTGGAACCGGCAGCTGCAGCAGCGGCTTGTTCCGCTACTGCCGACGGATCGCTTCGAGACGCTCGCGGTCCTGTTCGTTTCACTGCTTGTGCTCTCGTCAATGCACGGCGTGGCCGTATATGTCCAGGAAGTGTGGATCGGCAGCGTCGTCCATCGTTCCTTGCGATCACTCCGTCGGAAGATGTTTCACACGACCTTGGAACTCGACGCACAAACACTCGGCGTCGAGGGGACGCCCGCGTTGATGTCGCGGTTCACGAACGATCTCACCGGAATTGCTCAGGGGCTGACCCTGCTCGGGGGCAAGATCGCTCTGGAGCCGTTGAAGGCCGCGGTCTGCCTGACATCAGCGTTCCTGATCAACTGGCGCCTGACCCTGTTATCACTCGTCTGCGCCCCGGTCGGCGCGTTTATCTTCGCGAATTTCGGCAAGCGGCTGAAACGGGCCAGTCGGCGGCAAATGGAAACGATGGCCCGCCTGTACGCCGTGATCCAGGAAACGCTGAGTTCCTTTCGCGTTGTGACGGCGTACGGAAACGCACGCTGGCATCGCCGGCGGCTATCAGTCGAAAGCCGCAGCTACTTTCAGAAAGCGCTGAAGATCAACCGGATCGACGCGCTGGTGAATCCGACCGTGGAAATGCTGGGGGTGGCCGCCGCGTGCCTGGCGATCCTTCCGGGGGCCTACCTCGTGCTGCGGCAGAAGACAACAATCTTGGGTGTGCAGCTGACAGCGTATCCAATGGAAATCGCCGAGCTGGCGATGCTGTATACCCTGCTGGCAAGCGTCCTGGATCCGGCGAGAAAGCTTTCGAGCGTGTTCTCCAAACTGAAAAAATCCTTCGCCGCTTGCGATCGCGTCCTCGAGTGGCTGGATCGCAAGCCGCTTCTGCGGTCCAGCGCCGAATCCGTGCCGGTCAAACGCCACGGTGAATCGATTGAATTCGACGGGGTGACATTCGCATACCACTCCGCAGACGAATCGGCCCGCGAACCAGCACTGCAGAACGTCAGCCTTAGCGTGAACTTCGGTGAAGTCGTGGCGATTGTCGGGGGCAACGGCTCCGGGAAGTCCACACTCGTCGGCGTTCTACCCCGATTTTTTGATCCGCTCGAGGGGAGCGTGCGCATCGACGGAGTCGATCTTCGCGATATCGCTTTGAGTTCACTCCGCGGACAGATCGGTTGGGTACCGCAGGAATCGCTGCTGTTCGATCAGACGCTCGCCGCAAATATTGCCTTCGGATCCCCGCACGCATCGCCGGAAGAAATTGAAACAGCCGCACGGCGCGCCAGGGTTCTGGATTTCGCCGCAGCCTGGCCGGAGGGACTCAACACTCCTGTCGGAGAAAAAGGTCAGCGATTGTCCGGCGGCCAGCGTCAGCGCGTCGCCTTGGCGCGGGCCATGTTGCGTGACCCCGCGATTCTGGTCCTCGATGAGGCAACGTCCGCGATTGACAGTCAGAGCGAACGGCTGATCTTCGAAGCACTGAGCTCATTCGTGCCGAACCGGACGACGTTCGTTATCACGCACACGATGCCGCCGGCCCTGCAGGCCCTCGTGACCAAGGTGGTTGTGATGGATGCCGGGCGAATCATCGCCGTTGGCACGCATGCGGAACTCCTGCGACTCTGTCCGGAGTATGTCCGTCTGGCGGAAGCGCAGCAGGCGCGACTGGCGGCGTAGAGACCCAGGGTTAGGAAGCCCTGGGCTTCTTATGCTGCCATGGAAAAGTCATGGAGTAGAAATGCCGTAAGCCGTGATCACTTTCGTGACCACGGCTTACGGGTTATGCAATTGGTTGGTGGAGTTTTGAGGGAATTGTCACGATCTTGCGCGGGTTTATCGAATCGTGTTGGGACCGGCGGTGTGTTTCTGAGCAAGCTCAGAAACGATTTGCCGATCCCGGTTTTTGGTCTGGTTGAC
>DASRYX010000116.1:0-5651 GCA_035686985.1 Planctomycetaceae bacterium
TAGCTTCGGGTTTGAGATCGAAGCTTTCGTGCTGCGACAACCCGCCAGACAGGAAGATGTAGATGCACGACTTCGCGGTGGCTTTGATCGGGGCATCGCTCGCGGCCTGCAAACCGCGAAAATGGTTGCCGCCGAGCCCGAGCAGACCGATGGCCCCGGCCTGCACCATCGTCCGTCGAGAGAGTTGCGGGTGTCGCCACGTCGACATCGGTCACTCCGGCTAAGGCAGGATATCAAACGACTTCGACTTCTCTTAATTCAACGGCATCTCGCAGGCCTTCAACAGCGTCTCCTGCGTGATGCGGTCGTGATCGTAGCTGAACCCAAACGCGGTCTCGCCCCGGATCACGCGGGCCATATCGGCGGCGTCATCGACGTAGCGAGTGTACTTCGGAAACCTGATCTCCTGGTAGCCTTTCTTGTACGGTCCGCACGGTTTGGACAGCGTGACGCGAGCCGACGGGTTGTCGAGCGGCTGGATGTGAAACGTGCCTTCCGTGCCGACAACCACCAGATGCCGGCGTTCGCCCCCGTCGATTTCCTGCGCACTCGCCTTCACAGTGGCGATCGCTTGGGGGTAGTGCAGCACCGCGAGCATGTTATCGACGAGACCGTCGTCCAGCTTCGACGAATGCCGATTCACCGGCGTGACCTGCTCCGGCGGGCCAAGGATCGCGATGACGGTATCGAGCACATGGCAACCGAGTTCGAACATGATGCCGCCGCGAAACTCCGCGAGTTCCTTTCGCGCCGCGGGATCGACAACCTTGCTCATCACCGCGTGCACTTCATAGACATCACCGAGCCAGCCCTCGGCGAGAAACTGCCGCAAGAGCACCACTGCGGGGTTGTAACGGTACATGTACCCCATCTGGACGATGAGTTTTTTACTCTCCGCGACTTGGAGAATTTTTCGGAACTGCGGGAGCGATGCGCCGGCGGGCTTGTCGAGATGAATGTGCTTCCCCGCGTTGACGCACGCTTCCGCCGCATTAAGCGAGTCACGCACACGGGTTTCGACCAGCACGGCCTGTAACCCCGGCGTCGTGAGTAATTCATCCTGCGTAACGAACGGCAAGCCGCGATAAACCTCTGACGCCTCGGCTTGCTTCCTCAATGCCGCATCGGGCTCGACGACACCGACGACTTCGTAATCGGATGACTTTCGGTAGACACCCAGCTTGCTGGCGTGCGCGTGCCCCGTGCCGATCTGTCCAATCTTGATGCGCGGTTTGTCGGACGCTCGAGCAAACCGGGAGGACGCCGCCAGCGCGGCAGTCGAGGCCAGAAACTCACGGCGATTCGGCATAACACACTCCGTGGCGAGCGGTGGGACGTCAGTCCCGCCGGTGATTCGTTTGTCGTTCGAAAAGATCGGATTCAATCACCGCGGGAACTCACGTCCCCACGCTCGCCAGCGCGTCACACGTTTTCCGACGTTGATTCCGGCGACAACAATTCAACCGGGTTGCCGGTCGGGTCGCTGATGTAGATCGACTCGGTCCCGTCGCGATGTCGTTTCAACGTGCCGTAGCTGCTCGCCGTCGGCGTGACGAACCCAATGTGCGGCGGATGCTGCTCCGGCAGGACGAACGCCAGCCCGATGTTGCCGAACCGCAAAAGCGCCCAGGTTTCGTCCTGATACGCGATCTCGCAGCGAAACGTCTTGCGGTACCAGTCCACCGCTTCGGCAATATCCCGCACGGCAATCGCGACATGATGAATGCGGTCGAGTTCCGGTTTTGCTGTTGTATCGGACATGATGCGTTCTCCTTCTGTAAGCAGCTTCATCCTAGCCGATGAAGCCATGATTTCCGACCAACCGCGTGACACGGCGTCCGCGTTTTTCCTGCGCTGATCGCGGTGGTACCATGAGAGTCTCTTCGAGACACATCGCAGGAGTTGTCCATGTCGCCGTTGCGGGTTGTTTTGATCGTTCTCATGGTGCAGTCCTCGTTGATCGCCGCGGATGCCATTCCGCACGCGCAGGACAAGCCGCCCAATGAGCCGCGTGATCCGCAGACCGCCGCGAAGATGATGACCGTCCCCGAGGGCTTCGTCGTGGAGGTCGTCGCTGCGGAACCGGATATCGTCAATCCGGTGGCGATGGCGATCGACGAACGCGGCCGGTTCTGGATCACCGAGTCGCTGGAATATCCTCGACGTGAACCCGGCGTCGGCCGGGACCGCGTCAAGATTCTGGAAGACACCGACGGCGACGGCAAAGCCGACAAATTCACCGTGTTTCTCGACGGTCTCAACATTCCCAGCGGCGTGCAGGTCGGTCATGGCGGGGTGTGGATCGCGAACTCGCCGGACATTCTGTTTGTGCCGGATGCTGACCGTGATGGTGTTCCCGACGGCCCCGCACAAGTGGTGGTCACCGGCTTCGGTCGCACGGATACGCACGAGCTGCCGAACTCGCTCACGTGGGGACCCGACGGCTGGCTGTACGGCCTCAACGGCGTGTTCAATCACAGTCATGTGAAGTACACGAAAGAGAATCCGAACTACGACGAAAAACATCCCGGCTGGCCACTCACCTGTGCGATGTTCCGCATCCATCCGCGTACGCGCGAGTTTCAGGTGTTCTGCGAAGGGACCAGCAATCCATGGGGAATCGCCTTCAACGATGAGGGAGACGCCTTCGTCTCGGCCTGCGTGATCGATCACCTGTGGCATCTCGTTGAGACCGGTTATTACCACCGGCAGGGCGGACCCTATCCGCCGCACACGTGGAAGATTGACAGCATCGTCAAGCACAAGCACCAGAAGGCGGCGTACTGCGGCATCACGTGGTTCGACAGCGACGCTTACCCCGAGAAATACCGCAAAAAACTCTACATGGGGAACATCCACGGCGGCTGCATCAACGTCGACCGCATCGAACGCAACGGCAGCACCTACGCCGGGTTTGGCGAGCCGGATTTCCTCACCGCGAACGATGCGTGGTTCATGCCCGTCGTGCAGAAGACCGGCCCCGACGGCTGCCTTTACATCCTCGACTGGTACGACCGCTACCACTGCTACCAGGACGCCAACCGCGATCCCAAAGGCATCGACCGCTTGAAAGGCCGCCTTTACCGAGTGCGCTACGAAGGCGAGCGTCGCGGCGTCAGCCCGACGAGCAGACCGTTCGATCTCGCGAACGACACGGACGAGCAACTCATCGAAAAGCTCGGCGATGCGAATGTGTGGACCCGCGAAACAGCACAGCGGTTGTTGCAGGAGCGAAACTCCGAATCGGTCTACGAAGACTTATTGAAGCGGCTGATGAATAAGGCCGGATCATCCGCAGCGCGTCGCCACATGACTTGGACGATCTCCGGCATGACTCGCCCGAATCGGGAATGGTATCGCATTCTCTGGAATGACGCCGACATGACGCTGCGGTCATGGGCCGTGCGGACATACGGCGACGACCCCGATCATCAATCTACTATCGGCCCGCTCCAAACGGCATGGCTGTCTCACTCATCACCATCGGTCCGGTTACAGGCAACGATTGCAGTGGCCAAAGCGGGCAAATCAGACCTGGATCGTCTGACCTTGCATACTTTGGCCGAAATTTACTTTCATTCAAACGACGTTCTGATTCAGCGGATTGCATGGCAGAACCTGCATCCGCTCATTGAAGAGACTACGCCTGAGCGAATCGTGAGTGCGCTCCCGATACTGAAACCCGACGACATTCCCAATCTCGGCGAACAATTCCCACGATTCATCGATCGGATCCTGGCCCGGCGAGCGTATGAACCAAAATTGGTTACCGGAATCGTGGCCAATCTTGCGGCATTTCATCAATTCGCCTTGCTGACAAGTGCCTTGGGAAAGCTGCGAGAGAAGATACAGACCGGTGAACTCAAGGGGGAAAAACTCGATCAACTGCGAAAGGAGATTACTCCGGTGATACAGCCGCTGCTGGAACACGTTGATCATCCTTCACGGTTGGAAGTATCGCTGCTGGCATTAAGTTGGAATGACCGCACGGCAGCGGGCACCGCACGATCACTTGCGTTGAATCCTGCAGAACAAAGCTCTCAGCGACTCGCGGCTTATCAGGCGCTGATTTCAAGCCGTGTAGACAGCGTCGATGAAATCGCTCGTGTCGTCTTCGAGCGTGGAGACCAAGAATCGGCGGCGTTTCGGGGAGAAGTCCTTGCAGCATTGGGTAAGACTGACAGTGCAGGAATCGGCGACACTGTCGTTCGTTCGCTCCCAACACTGCCAGCGGAACTACAACCCAAAGCGATCGAGCTCCTCACACAGCGGCCGGTGTGGGCGAAGACTTTGCTCAAGGCGGTCGGTGACAAGAAAGTGGCGGCGACCGCGATCAACGTGAATCAGGCCCGGCGGTTGTATGACACGAAAGATACCGAGGTGCGGGAACTGCTTGCGAAGCACTGGGGGCAGGTGCGCGAGGGTCGCAGCCCGGATCGCGACAAGATTATCGCCGAGATGCGCTCGCTGATCCGCCAATCACCCGGTGACGCCATGAAAGGCGAAGCGGCGTTCAAGAAGGTCTGTGCCCAGTGTCACAAACTGTACGGCGAAGGCGCCGAAGTCGGCCCGGACATCACGCTCAACGGTCGCAATGACTACACGCAGCTTCTCTCCAATGTGTTCGATCCGAGTCTGGTGATCGGGGCGGGATACCGTTCCTACACCGTGGTCACCGTGGGCGGTCGCGTCATCAACGGCTTGCTGGTCGAAGAAAGCCCGCAACGGATCGTGCTCAAAGTCCAAGGCGGCAAGCAGGAAATCATCCCGCGCGATGACATCGACGAATTCAAAGTGAGCGAAATCTCGCTGATGCCCGAACAGTTGGAGAAGCAGCTGTCGCCGCAGGAAATCATCGACCTGTTCGCGTATATCACGCTCGATAAGCCGCCCCACGATCCGACGGCGCGACGATTGTCGGGCGTGTACGATGTGGCACCGCGCTCGAGTGAGAGCGCCACGGACTTCGCGGCCATCTTTCAGGAAGTCGCGCCCGGTTTCACTCAGGTGACATCGGGCGAAGGTGGTGTCGCTCTACTCAAGGAACACATGGGCCGCCCTGGTGTGGTACGGACGCATCCCATCAGTCGCGATAAACCCGCGGACATGTCCGGCAAGTTCGCGATTCCGGCCGGAAAGAAGACGACGCTGCTGATCGATGTGTCACACGACCCGCGCGGGGACTGGCGGCTGGTGGTCTCGGGGCCAAATGGACGGTTGCTCGACGAGATGGTGAGCAAGGCGACCTGCAAAGATGGCTGGGCGACGTTCAACGTCGATCTGTCGCGATATGCCGGGCAAGAGACGACGCTACGGATGTGGAATCAGGCAAATGATTGGTCGTATGAGTTTGCGTATTGGGGCAGCGTGCGAATGGTGAATGAACCGTAGACCGATTCAGAAGAAGCAAGAGACCCAGGGTTAGGAAACCCTGGGCTTCTTATGCTGCCATGGAAAAGTCATGCGATAGAAATGCCGCGAGCCTCGGTCATGGTGATGACCGAGGCTCGCGGGTTATGCAATTGGTTGGTGGAGTTTTGAGGGAATTGTCACGATCTTGCGCGGGTTTATCGAATCGTGTTGGGACCGGCGGTGTGTTTCTGAGCAAGCTCAGAAACGATTTGCCGATCCCGGTTTTTGGTCTGGTTGAC
>DASRYX010000117.1:0-3015 GCA_035686985.1 Planctomycetaceae bacterium
GTGCTGAATCGGCAAGGCAAACATAAAGACGCTGCAGAAATTCTGCGCCGTGCCATCCAGCGCAACCGCCGCAGTGCCGACGCATACTACAACCTCGGCATCGCCCAGCGGAACCTGAAGCAGCCGAGCATGGCGGTCTCCGCTTATAAAGAAGCGATTCGCCTCGATCCGCAAATGGCCGAAGCATATCAAAACCTCGGCAACGTCTATCTGGAGATGGGGAGTCATCAGCTCGCGGTCTCCAGCTTTCAACGCGCCCTCGAAGTTCGCCCGGATTTTGAGAAAGCCCGGGCAGGTCTGCATCGCGCCGAAGACGCAATCGATCAAGCACGGGCCAAGCGCAACCCGTTCGGAAAGCTCGTCGAAAACGCTGCCCAGAAAGCGACGGCCTCCGTCACGTTCGAGCGCGAATTGACGGATACCGAACGGCATGAAGATCGCCAGCAGGTTCTCGCGCTCGCCACCGAACTGCAGGTTCTCAGCGATGCGTGCGGTGCCGCGCTGCACGATCAGGTCGAGCGCCGTCTGCATGCCCTGGCACGGGTGACCGCCGAAGCCGATGTGTCGCCGACGGCCGTGGTCCGCGCTGCCGAAGAGTTCCGCGATGCCTACGAACACTGGACCGCATTACGACAGCAGTTCAAGCGGAAGATCCTGCAATTGCGCGGGCATGAAGAGCTCATGAACACGCCCGATCTGCCAACCCGTGAGTAGATCACATTCCTGACAGCCCGCGGCGGATGCGATCGAGTCGCGAATCGGTTAGAGTGCATCATCAGGATCGTCGCGAAAGCGGCGTGGATTCGCTGTCGCCCCCGGGTTTGTCTTCTGTGAGTTTGTTCCTGCCATTTCGTCGTCCGCGCACCAGCGTGTCTCGGGAAGACGCGGTGGTGTTCTATCCGTCGTTCGCATCGCGGCAGCCAGATGGCTCCTGGAACGCGGTCATTCAGGGCTGCGCTTATCACCCGCGGGTGACCTGGCTGCGGGGCAAACCCATGATGGGCCTGATTCGGCGGTTCATGCGGGTCGATCGCGAAGCCGACGAATTTTTCCGCAGCCGCATGCGGCAGTTCCTCGTGAACTTCGCCTCCGGCCGCCGGGTCTCAATCGCGATCGGCGAACAGCTGTTCTCCGTCGGCCCGACCGATGCCGCGGGCTTGTTCCGGACCGAGATCAACCTCCGTCCGGAAGAAATGGAGACCGTTCCGGAGGCGTCGACCCCGTCGATTTCCTGGGTGCGATTTCGTGCGATTCTCGCCGGGGGCGACGAACGCGAGTTTAACGGTCTTATCCAGCTTCTCAACCCCGAAGGTGTATCGATCATTTCCGATGTGGATGACACGCTGAAGGTCAGCAACGTCCCCAATCGGCGCGATCTGTTCCACAACACGTTCGCGCGGGCGTTTGCACCAATCCCCGGCATGCCCAGTTTGTATCAGGCATGCGCGCTGTCCGGAGCCGCATTCCATTACGTCTCCGGCAGTCCTTGGCAGTTGTATGAACCACTGTCCCAGTTCTGGCGCGAGCAGGGCTATCCGCAAGGATCGTTTCATCTGAAACGGTTCCGCCTCCGCGAGACCGCTCGGAAGATGCGGACGATGTCGCCGCAGAAAGCCCACAAACGTGCGGCGATTGAACCGCTGATCGCCGCATTCCCACAGCGTCAGTTTCTTCTCGTCGGTGACGCGGGGGAACAGGATCCGGACATCTACGCCAGCCTGATGCACGACTATCCGCAGCGAATCGCGCACATCTACATCCGCACGGTGCGAGGCCGGGACATCGATTATCCGCGCATGCAGCGCGTCTGCGCCGGACTCCCGGAAGACCAGTGGACACTCTACGAAACCGCGGACGACATCGCCGACTCGGTCCTGCAACACGTCCGTAGTACGTAGTCCCTCATGGGCGGGGCCGTTGATCGGCAACTCTAAACGGGGAGCATGGCCCCAATGACTCACCTTAGTGGGCAGGAAGCAGTCATGCTAGCGCCCGCAACATTCCCGCGGCTTTGTGCCAGGTTTCCGCGTATTCGGCTGCCGGGTCGGACTGGGCGACGATCCCGCCACCGACGTTGCATTGTAGCCAACCATGCCGCAGGACGAACGTGCGGATCAGCAGATTGCTGTCGGCGTGCTGCGGCGTGGTTGCATAGAACAAACTGCCGGTGTAGGGACCGCGGGACGTCGGCTCCAGTTCCGCGATGATCTCCATCGCCCGGACTTTCGGTGCCCCGCTGATAGAGCCTCCGGGAGATGTCGCCGCAAAGAGATCCCAGATCGTGACACCCGGTCGCAAACGGCCGCACACTTCCGAGACGAGATGCTGCACCGTCGCATAGGTTTCGACTTCACACAACAACGGCACGCGCACGCTGCCGGGCTCACAGACGCGTGAAAGATCGTTCCGCAACAGGTCGACGATCATCACGTTCTCGGCCTGATCTTTTTCGCTCTCCCGTAGTTCATCTTTGGAAAAGAGGTCCGCCTCCGGAGCGGCGTTCCGGCGGCGCGTTCCCTTGATCGGGCGTGTAACCACCTGTCCGCCATCGACGTGCAGAAAGCGTTCGGGGGACGCGCTGATAAGCGCCCAATCATCGTGCAGCATCAGGCCGGCAAACGGCGCGGGGTTCGACTTCCGCAACCGCTCATACAACGTGACCGGTCCGCAGGGCGCCGGGGATAACAGCCGTTGCGAAAGGTTCGCTTGAAAGATATCGCCGGCGTGAACGTACTCGATGATGCGTTCGAGCGCCCGAAGGTAACCGTCGGGTGTGAAGTTGCTCCAGACCGCGGGATGTTCTGACACCCGATGCCGCGCTGCCAACGAGTCGAGCGGCAATGCCACCAATGGTGTCGCCTCGTGAAATGAGGGCGGCGATTTCAAGCGTTGCAGGACGGATTGCAACCGCTGCTGCGCTGCTGAATGACGATCGGCGTCGGTCACTGCCGTTGCTGTCGGCCAAGCTTGCACGATGATCCAGGCCTTGCTGCGGTGATGATCCCACATCAGTAC
>DASRYX010000118.1:0-1742 GCA_035686985.1 Planctomycetaceae bacterium
TTTGCCGTCTTCAATGTCAGCCCGGGACTGGTGAAGCCGTATGTCTTTCCGCTGCGGGCACCCGGCGGACATGTGGTGAACGCCCTCGCGCCGTTTGATCACAAGCATCACAAAGGCATCTGGGTCGGCGTCGAACACGTCAACGGCATCAACTTCTGGGGCGGCAAGTATCAGCAACAGGACGCCGTGGACACGTCCCCCGCCGCGGAACGCATTCTGAACAAAAGCATCGCTGCCAAGCCGAACGACAACGGTTCCCTCACGGTGAAAATGGTGAACGACTGGCAAGGCGAGAACGGCAAGCCAGTGCTCGTCGAAACCACCGATGTGACCATCTATCCCAACCGGTTGATGGTGTACGACATTCGTCTCACCGCCGGTGACGAGCCCGTGCAGTTTCAGGACACGAAGGAAGGGTTCCTTGCCATCCGCGTCGCCCCGACGATGACCGGCAAACTCGGTGGCGTGATCGTGAATGCCGAGGGAGACAAAGGCGAAGAAAACTGTTGGGGCAAGACTTCGCCGTGGGTCGATTACTCCGGCCCGGTGGACGGCAAGACCGCGGGCGTCGCGCTGTTTGATCACCCGCAGAACAAGTACCCGTCCCGGTATCACGTGCGGGCTTACGGATTGTTCGCGATCAGCCCATTCGGTGAAAAAACGTACTCGAAGGGCCAGTCGGCGGAGATTCCGATCAAGCTGCAGCCGGGCGAATCGTTCCAGGTGAAGTACGGCCTGTTCCCGCATCTGGGTGACGCCGAAGCCGGCAAAGTCGCCGCGGCCCACGCGCAGTTTGTCGAATGGACAAAAAAGTAATGTGAGGCGATCGTGCCGCTGCGGCAGGAATCGGTGTGGCAACAGCTTCGCCCCTGGTGGCGGCCGGTGGTCGATTTCCTGTTCCCGCCCTCTTGCCTGATCTGCGCGGCACCGCCGCGCGATGACGAGACGGCATTCTGCGGCGACTGCATGCCGCAACTGGCGAATGCTCCGGGTGCACACTGTACACGATGCGGCGCCGCCGTCGGGCCGCACCTCGTCACACTCGCCGGTTGCGGATACTGCCACGCCGAGCATTTTGCGTTTCGCCGGGTGATCGCCCTCGGCGTCTACGATGGTACCCTGCAGCAGGCGATCGGCTACGGTCAGCAGGTTCACGGCGGACCAGTGATGCGCGGGTTGACCGACCTGCTGATCGACGACCGCGTGACCGATTTTCTGAGCGAGGAAATCGATGCGATCGTGCCTATCCCGCAGGACTGGCAACGGCGAGTTTTCGGAATCCATTCTGCGGCCGAAAGTGTCGCCGAGCGACTCTCGGAACGGTTGCGTCGGCCGCTGCAGACGTCGCTGTTGCGTAAGCCGCGTCCCACGCCGGAGCAGACCGGGGCACCGCCGGGCGTGCGACGCCAGCAGCAGCGCGGCGCATTCGAAGTTTCCGCGGGTGTGAAACTGACGGGAGCCCGGATTCTGCTCGCCGATGACGTGCTGACCACCGGTGCCACGGCAGAAGCCGCGGCGCGAGCGCTCCGTTCGGCGGGAGCGGCTGATATTATAGTGGCAGTGATCGCCCGCGGTTTGGGAGCGAGTTCGCTTCGCGCCGCACGACGTGTGGATGCCTCGGCATCGCCGTCACCATAAGCACCGTCTTGTTCCCAAGCTCTGCTTGGGAACATCTTCTCCCGAAGCTCTGCTTCGTATGAGAAGACGAAGCAGAGCTTAAAAGATCGGGCGTTCCCAAGCAG
>DASRYX010000119.1:0-4776 GCA_035686985.1 Planctomycetaceae bacterium
GAATTGGGCCTGCCATTCGCGCCGGATGCCGCTGCGACAAAGTATCTTGCGGCGTTCTTATCGGCGCACCGCCACGCGGGGGATGATGGCAGCGAAGACACGAACCATGATCCCGCGCGACCCGATCTGTTGCTCTTCAACGGCGGCGTCTTCGAATCGGTCGCGCTGCGGCAACGGCTCATTGATCAGTTGCAGACCTGGTTCCGCAAGGACGATCCGCAATGGAGCATCAACGTCCTCGCGAACGAGCGGCTGGACCTCGCCGTCGCGCGCGGTGCCGCGTATTACGGCATGGTTCGCCGCGGTCAAGGTGTGCGCATCGCCGCGGGTCTCGCGCGCACATATTACATCGGCGTCCACGGAAGCCCAGGGACCGCCGTCCCTGGGACGTTACAAGCGCTATGTCTCTGTCCGGCGGGACTCGAACCGGGGCAGGAAGTTGATCTCACCGCGCGGCAGTTTGAACTGCTGCTCGCGCAGCCGATCGAGTTTCCGTTGTACGTATCAAGCTTGCGGCTCACCGACAAACCCGGCGACCTCATCACCGTCGAACCAGAACAACTGAAAGCGCTGCCCCCGATTCGCACCGTGTTGAAGACGATCAAAGGGGCGGAGCACGGCACTGTCCGCGTGATTCTCCGCGCTCGGTTGACCGAGATCGGCACGCTCGATTTATGGTGCAGCGAAGTGGGTGGACTGCGGCGCTGGAAGCTCCTGTTCGATGTCCGTTCGGCAACGCAGACCGATATCGCCGCGGTCGAATCAACGGCGAATCAACAGGGACTGCTCGACGACACCGTGCGCGAAGCCGCCTGCGGGTTGATCGCGGCGATCTTTCAGAACAAGGGTAGTGATCCCGCACCATTGATGAAGCAACTCGGCGAGGCGATCGGTCTGGATCGGCTCTCCTGGCCCGCGACATTGTTGCGGCAGATGTGGGAAACACTCCTCGAATGTGAAGACGGCCGGCGGTTCAGCCCGCAGCATGAGACCCGGTGGCTGAACCTGCTCGGTTTCGCGCTGCGGCCGGGGTATGGGCTCGCCGTCGATGACTGGCGCGTGGCGGAAACATGGAAACGCCTCAACGGGAAGCTAGCGCACCCGGCGGCATCGTGTCGCACGGAATGGTGGATCTTGTGGCGACGCATCGCCGGAGGGCTGACCGCGGGGCAACAGCAATCGCTCGCCGGGCCGTTGTTACCGGCGATCAAAGAGACTGCGAAGTCGGCCTCCAAGCCGCGCGGCGAACAAGCCGGGCCGCAGGAAATCGCTGAGCAGATCCGGTTGATCGGGGCGTGCGAGTGGCTGTCCCCCGCGCTCAAGCAAACCGCGGGGCAACTGTGTCTCGACATCGCCCAGCGTGCGGGGCATGACACGATCCGGTCTGCGGCGCTATGGTCATTGGGTCGCATTGGCGCCCGGCAACCGAACTACGGTCCGCTCAATACGGTGGTGCCGAAAGAGGTCGTCGACGATTGGCTGCGCGGGATCATGCACATCGAAGGAACGGACTCATTGATTCCGCTCGCGGCGATGCAACTCGCGCGACGCACTGATGACCGCTACCGTGACATCAGCGACGCGTTGCGCAGTGAGGTCCTGCGGTGGATGGAACAGATTCAGACCCCGAAGAAGCTGCGGCGCCTCGTGCGCGACGTCGAGAGACTCGAGACGGAAGAGCAGGGGCTGGTCTTCGGGGATGCGCTGCCGGTGGGCCTGCGGCTCGTGTGAAATAAAAAGACCCAGGGTTAGGAAACCCTGGGCTTCTGGTCTGCTGTGGGAATCGCGTCGATCAGGTTGCGGCAGTCGCCGGCTTTTCGACGATCTGCAGGTTCGGCACATTGATGCCGGTGATCTTCACCTGCGTGTGTTTCTGGCGGTGACCCGTGTGGCGGCGCGACGCGTGACGGCGACGCATCTTCTGGATTTCGAGCTTCGGGCCTTTGAAGTCGGCGTTCGTGACTTCCGCGGTGATCGAGGCACCGTCAATCACCGGCTTGCCGAGGACGCTGGAGCCGCCGCCATTGGCGAGCAGCACCTTGTCGAACGTCAACGCTTCGCCCGGCTGGGCTTCGGCGCGGTAATCGACCACGAGGACATCGCCCTGTTGGACGCGATACTGACGGCTGCCGTCTTCAAACACTGCGAACATGGAACTCAACCTCGAACAATCGCCAGCGACCCATTCGCCCGGCGAACATGAAGAATGCCCAAGCCGTCACGGCTGACAGGTCCGCCGGACGAGCCACACACTGTAATCAATCGTCACCGCGATTTCGAGCCATCCTGCGGCACAACTTTGACTTCGCTTCCTAAGTCGTTTGTGCAGTAGAATTTAAGGTGCTCTGGCATCACGTTGGCAAGGGCGTTGATGTTGATCATTACCGCGTACGTGTCTTCCAGCTGCGTGATGTCTTTGCGTTTGCGGTTGTTCAGGAACGCCGCCACGCGCTCATGGACATCCACTGTCACCTTGGTGACTTCCTCGTGATTGGCGTGCGTCATCAGGAGCCGCATCACCTCGATCGCCATGCTTTCCGCCGTCTTCACCTGGGCCGTGCCGGCACAGCAGGGGCAATCTTCGTAGACGCTGCGCCGCAGCGACGGACGAATCCGTTGACGGGTCATCTCGATCAAGCCGAAGGGACTGATGCGCAGGATCTTTGTCCGCGCGCGATCGCGCTTCACGGCGCTGTGCAGCGCGCGTTCGACGCCCCGGCGATGCCGTTCGTCACGCATATCGATGAAGTCGCAGACAATCACGCCCCCCATGTCGCGGAGCCGCAACTGCCGGCTGATTTCTTCCGCGGCTTTGAGGTTCACCTTGTAGGCGTTTTCTTCGGCGTCATCGTCCGCGCGGTAGTTGCCGCTGTTCACGTCGATGGCGACCAGCGCTTCGGTCTGATCGATCACGATGGAACCGCCGGTCGACAGCGGAACGCGACGGCAGTGGATCTTGCCGATCTCGCGCTCGACGTTGTACATGTTGAACAGCGGCTCTTTGCCTTCGTACAGCTCGATGTGATCTTCGTGACTGGGCATCACGATCTTCATGAACTCGCGGGCGCGTTCATAGGCTCGCGGTTCATCGATCAGGATGCGATCGACTTCGCCGTTGTAGATGTCCCGGATTGTCCGGATGATCATGTCGCTTTCTTCGTAGATGTCGACCGGGGCGGGATGTTTTTTCACCCGCTTGACGATCAACTTCCACAACCGCAGCAGATAGTTCATGTCCCGCTGCAGATCGGCCTGCGAACGATCAATCCCCGCGGTGCGGATGATGAACCCGAGACCTTCCGGCGGATCAAGATCTAGCAGGGCGCGACGCAGCGTCTTCCGCGTCCCTTCGTCAATGATCTTGCGGCTGACACCGACGCGCTTGAGCGCGGGCATCAGCACGAGATACCGTCCCGGAATGCTGATGTAAGTCGAGAGTGTCGGGCCTTTCGCGCCGATGCCTTCCTTGATCACCTGTACGAGGACTTCGCTGCCGCGGCGGAAGATTTCCTGAATCGGCGGCTTGCTGCGGGCATTGCGCTCGTTGTGACGGCGTGGCTTGCCGCGTGACGGCGGGCCGCTTTCTTCGTCGTCATCGTCGTCATCGCCGCCGCTGTCATCGGGGCCGTCGACCAGATGCTTGTAATACTCGTACTCCACATCGCTGACATGGAGGAAGCCGTTGCGCCCGACGCCGAAGTCGACGAACGCGGCCTGAATGCTCGGCTCGAGATTGACCACGCGGCCTTTGTAGATGTTGCCGACGTAGTTTTCGAGGCTATTGCGCTCGACGTACAGCTCTTCCAGAACGCCGTCTTCTACGATGGCGATCCGGCTCTCCTCCGGCTGGAGGACGTTCATCAGCATTTCTTTTTTCATCGCACGCCTTTCGGGCGGCGAGTGAACTGGAATGGTGAGACCAGCACGCCCTGGCGTTTCCCCTGCGGATTGAACCGCGCTGAGGCTGAAAGGCGATGTGAGCAAGTGGATCACCCGGCGGGGCTGCGGAGCGGGCACGCGAATCTCGCGCGCGGGTCGCGCAGTCGAGGGCAGGGGACTCACTTCCGGTTGAAGAACCGGGCGGCGACCGCATCAGCGACATCGACGACCGGGCAGAACTCGGAACAGGCACACATCGTTCAGCGTCATGCGGCGAACAGATCCGGGTGGGAAGGACGCCTCCGACAACGGCCTCGATCGTGTTATTCCGCCACGGAGCGAACTCGCGGGGGGGAACTTCGGGCCCGGACATCATCACGGGCCGACATCGATGAGGCAGGAGGGGCGACGCGGAGGCACACCGCGCGATGCGGCCGGGGCGAATCGCCTCCCGGTCCGTTCGCAGGGTGTCGACCAACAACCGGGCGGGTGTTGGTGCAGACTCCGCAGTCTCGATTCCACGCACTCTGCCACTACCTGAACAAAAAGGACAAAACTCACACAGTCGATTCGATGACCGCACGGCCATCACATTGATTTGGTGCCACCAGCAGCGCGGTCTCGTAAGGACCAGGAATCCACGATCATTCCAGCGCTTCTGGGCAGATCTTCTTCAACTCTCCTCGAAGATAGCTTTCGACATCGCGGGCGACTTCCATGCTCTCCGCCCGGGACGCAATGCGCTCGGCTTTCGTGAGCGTCAAGTTCCGAATGATTTCTTTCAACTCCGGGATCGCATGCGGGGTCACGCTGAGTTGCCGCAATCCCATCCCCACGAGCAAGGGCACGAAGATCGCTTCCGAACTCATCTGTCCGCACACGGAGACCGGAATATGG
>DASRYX010000120.1:0-2421 GCA_035686985.1 Planctomycetaceae bacterium
GGGCACATCGAATTTGCCGGGCGGTCGTTCCTTGTTTGAGTTCGGCGATGTCGACGCCATCGGGGCCAAGGCCCGACTGCAACATCCGCTGGGGATTGTCTTTTACGATGGCGATCTGCTGATCGCGGATTCGTACAATCAAAAGATCAAGCGGGTCGATCTGAAGACCAAAAAAGCGACGACATGGCTGGGCATCAGCAAACCCGGCGACGCCCTGGTGCCGCCGCAGTTGTCGGAACCCGCCGGGTTGTGCATTGCGAAGGACAAGTTGTACATCGCTGATACGAACAATCACCGCGTGACGGTTGTCGATCTGGCGACGAAGTCGATGAAGATCCTGATGATTGATGGTCTCGAACCGCCGCCGCCACCGAAGCAGGAAGAGACACCGGCGAGTGGATCACCGGTGGTCCTGCCCGTGCAGTCGGTCGCGCCGGGCGACACCGTCGAGTTCACCGTCACGCTCAGCATCCCGGACGAATACAAGTTCAACGCCGAGGTCCCGGTGACGTATCGGCTCACCGCCGAGGGCGAGCAGACGCTCTTCGCCGCGGAGGAACTCAGCGTGCGCGATGAAGCGATGGCGGACAAAGGCATCGCCACCTTCAAGCTGCCCGTAAAAGCGAAGACCGGCAAGGGAACGTACCTTCTCAACATGACCTACGGCTACTGCCGCGAGGGCAACAGCGGTCTCTGCAAGCTCGGCGTCGCCACCTGGCAGATTCCGATCGAAGCCCGCACCGACGCCGAAGGCAATCGCATCTCGCTGACGACACCAGCCGCGAAGTGATTGGGTCTCGGTACATTCTCGCACAGATCTAGAAATGCAGTGCAAAGTGAAGAGTGACCAATGCAAAGTGCAAAATGAAAGAGGTCGTCTCCACTTTGCACTTTTCACTTTGCATTGGTCACTTTGCACTGTCCCCTCTCGTTGTTGCACTCTCGTCTGTCATGAATGATGACTATGCCGCTCGACGCCGCCGCTGATGATCCCGAAATGGCGGAGCGCGAGGCGCAAGCGTTGCGGGGGCTCACCGCGGCGTATGGGCGGCTGCGGACGGAGATTGGCAAGGCGGTCATCGGGCAGCAGGCCGTCGTCGATGAACTGCTGATCGCGCTCTTCTGCCGCGGGCATTGCCTGCTGGTCGGTGTGCCGGGGCTGGCGAAGACGTTGCTTGTCAGCACGGTGTCAAAGATTTTGCAGCTGTCGTATCGGCGGATTCAGTTCACGCCTGATCTGATGCCCGGCGACATCACCGGCACCGATATCCTGCAGGAAGACCCTGAATCCGGCCGGCGGCTGTTTCAGTTCCTGCCAGGGCCGCTGTTCACGAACATGCTGCTCGCGGACGAGATCAACCGTACGCCGCCGAAGACGCAAGCCGCGCTGCTCGAAGCGATGCAGGAACGGCACGTCACGGTCGGATCGAACACCTACCGCCTGCCGATTCCGTTCTTTGTTCTCGCGACGCAGAATCCCATCGAACAGGAAGGGACGTATCCGCTGCCCGAGGCGCAGCTGGATCGGTTCATGTTTCAGGTCGTCGTCCCATATCCCACCGCGGCGGAAGAATTGCGGATTCTGAAACAGACGACCAGCGGCGGCGCACCCGATCTGCAGATCGTGCTCACCGGCCGGCAGATTCTCGCGCTGCAGGAAGTCGTCCGCAAGGTCCCCGTCGGCGAGCATGTGTTCGTCTTCGCGCGTGATCTCGTGCGACTCACGCGGCCGAAGGAACCCGATGCGCTGCCGTGGGTGAAGGAGTTCGTCAGCTGGGGAGCTGGTCCACGCGCCGGGCAATATCTGATTCTCGGGGCGAAAGCCCGGGCGCTATTGGAAGGTCGCTTCCACGCCACAACGGAGGACGTCCGCGCGATCGCCTCGGCGGTGTTACGCCATCGGCTGGTGACGACCTTCGCCGCACAAAGCCAGGGGATCACGCCGGATGTCGTCGTGGCACGACTGCTCGATCACCTGCGCGATCGCGACGGAGGGTAGGCCTATCCGGGTGGCGGGGGCGCACCGCGCAGCGGAAGCCCCCGAATGCGAGAGTGTGATTCGGGGGCTTCCTACGCTGCGCCCCCGCCACCCGATGGAACTGGGAGAGCGCGGCCAGTCAGATTCCTCTCAACGGCAGCGGGCCGCATGGTCGATCTCTCCGTTAAAGTCACTCCGCGCATGGACCGCGCGGTGACTTGAATCGGCAAGAATTGCCGGTTGGCGACTGCTCCCTGCGAAGGAACGCACTCTCGATGCCTGCCGTCCTTGCGCCCGCAACGCAGTATTCCGTCGACGCGCGTCGCGATCACGCCTGGTTTCCCGGCGGCGATCACGACGAAGCGCTGTCGCGGATGATGTATCTCGTCGAGCGCGGCGAGGGATGCGGTTTGATTCGTGGTCCGGCGGGCTCGGGACGATCC
>DASRYX010000121.1:0-17136 GCA_035686985.1 Planctomycetaceae bacterium
CATGAGACCGAGCCGGCGACGGCGGCGGTCGAACCGGCTCCCGCGTCCCATCACAAACGCCGAAGACGCGATGCGGCCACAAAGACCGTTCGGCTACCGCAATTGTCGGAACCACTCGCGTCGCGCACGATCTCGTGGTCGCAGCTGGCCGGCCATCTGGCGGCTTACGGCGGTGTCGGACTGCTTAGTATCGGCATGACGCTGGTGATCTGGAGCTACTTCGGCGGCCCGCTCGCTTATGCGCCGACGGGATGGCTGCTCACCACTGTCGGGCAGATGCTGCTGTATCTCGGCGTAGTGACGCTCGTCGCCAGCGGTCTCGAACAGACCACCGACGCCGTCACACTGCAGATGCGGCAGATGGGCGAGAAGATCGAACGCCTGGAATCCGAATCGCGACGTACCCGCCGAGCGCATCTCAAACTTCGCGACGCCGCGTGACCTACCCGGATCAATGCGGCGGGAGCTGGATTTCGACGCCATATTGCGGTGCCAAGCTCAACAGCTTTTCGATCTCCGCCGGGGTGGGGGGCGATGCGGTTGTCGTGCCTTGCGGCAGCGGTACGCCGACTTGAAAAAACATCTCTTCCAGACCCGCGGGTGCCACCGTGATAATCATCCGCGCAGGACGATCCGACTCATTCTTGAAGCAATGCGCCACACCGACGGGCATGTTGGCGAACATCCCGGCCGTGGCGACGACCCGCTGCTCGCCGATCTGAAATGTGATCTCCCCTTCGACGATGAAGAATCCCTCTTCTTCGCGGCGGTGCACATGCGGCGGCGGTCCACCGCCCGGTAACACGATCGCTTCCCACTGCGCGTATTTACCGTCGGTCTCGGCCCCAGTGGCGAGGAACCGGTAAACATCGCCCACGACCGCCACGGTCGGGCCCTCCGTTGTGGCACGCACGACGGGCGAATGGGACATGTGCGGCATTCCTGTTTCATCGTGCTGGATTTTTCGCAGCCGGTACGACAGGGTATCGGCTGAAATCGAATTCTAGCGAGAAGGGGCCGCGATGAAATGCTACAGGTGGATGCTCGTGTGCAGCGTCTGGGCGGTGAGCGCCGCGGCGGCCGATGTCTCGGATCCGCGACCGCTGTTCATCGAAGGCTATGCGAGCCGGGTGAGTTATGTCGCCGGTGAAGAACTCGCGCTGCATGTTTCTACGTCCGCTCCAAGATTTGCGATCGAGATCACGCGACTTGGAGCCCAACCGCAGGTTGTGCACACGCAGGCCGATGTCGCCGGTCAGGAGGCCGCGATTCCGGAGAATGCCTCTTCGCATGGATGTGGGTGGCCGGTCGCGTGGAAGATGCCTGTTCCCGACACATGGTCCAGCGGTTACTATCATGTGACCTTCCGCGCGGCGGATGGTGGCGGCAAGTTCGTGCAGCGCAATCGCCGGACTGCTGAATCGTCGTGCTTCTTCATTGTGCGTCCCAGTGAACCGGGCAAGCACACGAAAATTCTCCTGCAACTGTCAACCAACACTTACAACGCGTACAACAACTGGGGCGGATTTTCGCTGTACGGCTACAACGGCCGGGCGAACGTGCAGGGGCATCGCGTCTCCTTCCAGCGGCCGCCGGGCAGCCAGTTCAACAATTGGGAAGCTCCATTCACCGCGTGGGCCGAGGCGAACGGTTACACGCTGGATTACTGCGCGAACAGCGATCTTGAGTTTTACCCTGAGCTGTTGAAGTCGTATCGGCTGGTTCTCAGCGTCGGTCATGACGAATACTGGTCCGCACCGATGCGAGATCATCTCGAAGCGTTCATTCGCGACGGTGGCAATGTCGCGTTCTTCAGTGGGAACACGTGCTGCTGGCAAGTGCGGAGCGAAGACAACGGCCAGGCGCTGGTCTCTCACAAGCAGCGATGGGTGATGGATCCGCTGTTCAGCACCGGCGATCACCGCCTGCTCTCCACCGCGTGGAGCCATCACCTCGTCAACCGCCCGGAGAACCAGCTCACCGGCGTGGGCTTTCTGTTCGGCGGCTATCATCGCAGCCACGGTCAGTTCATGGACGGCCCGGCGGCGTTCACGGTTCATCGCCCAGAACACTGGCTGTACGAAGGAACGGGACTGAAAGCGGGCGATCAATTCGGCGGCAAAGACACGATCGTCGGTTATGAATGCGATGGCTGCGAGTTCACCCTGAAGGATGGCTTGCCGGTCCCGACTCATCGCGATGGGACGCCGGAGGGCTTCGTCATTCTCGGTTCGTGCCCGGCGAAGTGGCATCCGGACGACGCCCTGTGGTATGACCGGTTCCCGAAAGACCGTGTCGGGGCGGCGGTCCTCGGCACCTACACAGGCGGTGGCACCGTGGTGACCACCGGCAGCATCGACTGGGCCCACGGTCTCCGCGGCAAAGACCCGGTGGTCGAACGCATCACACGGAATGTCCTCGATCGTCTCAGCAAATAGTTATCCTCGCTTCATCGATCAGAAAGTGGCAGCATGCCTGAAACTCAACCCGTCGCGATTATCACCGGCGGCGGCACTGGTGTCGGACAAGCAACGGCCTTACGCCTCGGCAAAAAAGGCTGGGCGGTCGTCGTCAACTATTCCCGCTCCGCGGAGGATGCCGAAGAGACCGTTGCCGAGGTCAAGCAGTCTGGCGGCAAGGCGATCGCCATTCGCGCCAGCGTCGCCGAGGACGCCGAATGCGTGGCGATGGTCGAACAAACGATGGCCGCGTTTGGGCGGATCGATGTGCTGGTGAACTGTGCGGGGACGACCGAGTTTATCGCGTTCCAGAATCTGGATGACGTGACCGACGACGTCTGGCAGCGACTGTACCAAGTGAATGTGGTCGGCGCGTTCCATTGTGCCCGCGCGGTGCGCAAGCCAATGCTCGCAAGCGGGGGCGGACAGATCATCAACGTGAGCAGCGTCGCCGCGATTCTTGCGCAGGGCAGTTCGATCCCGTACTGTTGCACAAAATCGGCGCTCGATAACCTGACGGTGTCGCTCGCCCGCACGCTGGCCCCGGAAATCCGCGTGAACGCCGTCGCCCCGGGGTTCATCGCCGGTCGCTGGACGCAGAACGGCCTAGGCGAGCGTTATGATTCCATCAAGACGGCTTATGAAAACACGCTGCCGTTGAAGACGGTCTGCACGCCGGACGACATCGCCGCGGGGATCGTCAGTCTCGTCGAAGGCAGCCGCGTGATGACCGGCCAGACGCTGACCATCGATGCGGGAATGACGATCGCCGGTTACCAAGTGAAGTATGATTGAATCGATATCGCGTTGGGTGCCACGGCCGTGTCGGCCGTGCGGTGAACACGCGGCGCGAATCAAAGACACGGCTCATAGAGCCGTGGCATACCCAACAACTGAGGCATGATGGACCAAACGGAATCTTCGGTCACCACTCCAATTTCCTTCAAGGAACTCGCCGCATCCCGCCGCGCGTGGATTGATGGCGTGCTGCGGCCGTGGTGTCGGCAGGCGCCGCGCAAAGACCTGCGGCTCGCAGAGCTGGAATGGAACGACATCGCGGGGAAAGTTGACCCCGTCAAAACCCTGTGGGCGTGGGCCTGGAGCCGATTCCCCGAAGCGGTGCATGAGGAACTCGGTCTGGATGAAACCACCGAATTGACGGTGACGCTCACAAGCGGCGATTCCATCACCGGTTTTGTGGACGCCCGCGAAAGCACGAACGGACAACTCGTCCTGTGGTCCCGTGACGCCGCCACCAACGCCCTGCAATCCCGCGGCCCGTTCTCGATCGATGACGTTTCCTCGATTCTCCGAGCATGATCCCGCACGTGGACACTCTTGGCGATCTTGGTACGCTACTCACTCGTTCATCCCGAATCGTAACGAAAGTCTAATCTGATGAGTCAGCAACAGTGTCGATGGGGCATTCTGGGCACGGCGGGGATTGCCCGCAAGAACTGGCACGCAATCCAGCTTTCCGGCAATGGAACGCTGGCCGCCGTCGGCAGCCGCAGCGTGGACCGCAGCCAGGAGTTTATCAAAGAATGCCAGGCCTGCGTGCCATTCCCCAAAGCTCCGGCCGCGGTTGGGTCCTACGATGAACTGCTGCGTCGAGCGGATGTCGATGCGATTTACATCCCGTTGCCGACCGGGCTGCGCAAAGAGTGGGTGATCAAGGCGGCGGAAGCCGGCAAGCATGTGCTGGTCGAAAAGCCCGTCGGCGTCACCGCGGCCGATGTGCGCGACATGCTCGCCGCGTGCCAGAAGTCGGGCGTGCAGTTTATGGATGGCGTCATGTTCATGCACAGTCAGCGGCTGCCCAAGCTGCGGTCGGTCATTGATGACGGTACCAGTATCGGCCGCCTGCGACGCATCGCGATGCAGTTCAGCTTCAACGCGGGCGATGAATTCCTGGCGAACAACATCCGTGTGAGCAGTGCGCTCGAACCGCAGGGATGCCTTGGCGATCTCGGCTGGTATACGATCCGGTTTGCTCTCTGGACGATGAATTTTCAAATGCCGATGCGCGTGACCGGGCGAATGTTGGACGAAGCCAAGCGAGCTGACAGCCCGGACACCGTGCCGCTGGAATTCGCCGCCGAAATGCAGTTCCGCGATGGCGTTTCCGCGAGCTTTTACTGTTCATTCCAGACGGAAAATCAGCAGTGGGCGCATCTCAGCGGGACCAAGGGTTTCGTTCACGTGCCCGACTTCGTGCTCCCCTTTTTCGGCAGTGAAGTCGCCTTCACCGTCTCGAACGCGGCGTTCCAGATCGAAGGCTGCAACTTCGCGATGGAAGACCACACCCGGCGGGAAGCCGTGCGGGAATACAGCAACAACGCCACAAACGCGCAGGAAACAAACCTCTTCCGCACGTTCAATCAGTGTGTGCTCAGCAAGAAAGTTGACCCGCACTGGGGTGAGATTTCGCTGAAGACGCAGATTGTGCTGGATGCGTGCCTAGAGTCCGCCCGGAAGGGCGGTCAACCCGTCACGATCGCAGAATGACCGTGCCGACCTGGTAGAATGTTGATAAGCTGGAGCGGGAGACAGCCATGATTCAAACGGTCGAGGCGGTGGTAGACGAGAACGGTACGGTCCATCTGTTGGCCGATCTGCAGGTCACCGGTCCGCGACGCGCGTTCGTCACCGTTCTGGAAGAATCTGCAACGGTTCCGTCGGAGACAATGCTGCTGTCAGAAAACAGTTTAGCCGTTGACTGGAATCGCCCGGAAGAGGACTCCGCATGGGCGCACTTGCAGCCGGAAACGTAGTGCTGGTGCCGTTTCCGTTTTCGGATTTATCACAAGCAAAGTTGCGTCCAGCCGTTTGCCTCGCTGATGCCGGACGCAATGACTGGATCCTTTGTCAGGTGACCAGTAATCCGTACGGGGACCCGTACGCCATCCCATTAGAGACCAAAGACTTTTCCACGGGCGGGTTACACCTTCGCAGCTATGCCCGGCCCGGAAAACTGTTCACAGCACACGACGGATTGATAGTTCGTTCTGTCGGAACATTGCTCCAACCTTCGCTTCAGCGGGTGATCGAAGCGACTGTGCAGATCCTAAGTCCGTCATAACTTGCTTCAAGGCGCGTCACAGCGTCTTGAGATATTCCAGCACCGCGAGCTTTTCGTCTTCGGTCAGCTTCGCGGGGAAGGTGTGCCCGCCAGCGCTTTTGCCGGGGAGCCTGGTGTCGAAGTAACGCCGCTTGTGCGCGACGGCTTTCACGCTCTCTGGAATCGCGGAAAACGCTTCCACTTCCAGACCCACTCGCGCGTGATCGTAGCCGTCTTCCGTACGCTTCCAGACGGGGGGGCGATTTTCCGGATGCAGCACGTGCCATAACGTTGGCACACTGCCGTTATGGAAATACGGGGCGGAGGCCCAGATGCCGTCCAGCGGCGGCGCGACATACCCCTGCGGGTCTTCAATCACCGGGTCTTCGCCGTAGCGACTCATCCAGCCCTGCTTCATCCACCGTCGATGTTCCGGCGTGAGGGCCCGCAGCCGCACAGGGTCGGTCTGCACGTCGTCCCAAGCCACGGTTTGCTGTTCATATCTGCCGCTCGGTCCATAGGTCCCGTGACACGATGCGCAATTTGCTTCGAACACTTTGCGACCGAGATCAGCTAACGGCGCATCTACTGGGCCGGGATACTTCGGCACCGGAACCGATTCGATCCAATCAAGGATTGCTTTAAAATCGTCTTCCCAACCGTAAACCGTCTCGCGCGAATTGCCGGGGATCAGCATGAATTGCATCAGCGGGCGATGGGTCTTCGGCGAGAATCCGTCAACATACAACATCGTTTTTTTGCGGACGTTCCAGAACGGCGGCGCGTCCATATCATGATGCGTTAACGGGGGCGGCAAACGCTTGAGATCCACCGACATATCGGGATTGCGGTAGCGTCCCAGCAGCACGCCGAAGATCACCGAATTCGTCGTGCCGTTGGTGACATTCAGCGGCACATTGCTGATCGCGAGATCCATGTGCGTGAGTTTCTTCCGCTGCTGCAGCTTCACCAGCCGCACGTCTTCGGTCAGTGTCTGCAGAGCGTAATGCGAGTTCGGCAAACCGGGAATCACTCGTCCCGCCACTTTGCCGCCGTGGCACGCGAGGCAGCTCATCACCCAGTCTCCCTTGCCGCTGGAGACATATCCGAGCGCGGGGCGGTTATCGTCAACGTCTTCCGGGTCCCGCATCAAACCGTAGTAGGAAAACATCAACCGCCGGCGTTCAGTCGGTGAAGCGGCCTCGGCTTCGGAGCGATCCGGCTCCGGCCAGACGGTCCACAGTGCGGCGAACGTCTCGTCATCGAAGTCGGGCGGCAGATAGGCGTGTGTGCGAAGAATCTGATAACCATCGTCCCCGCTTGCGCTTTGCAGCACCCCAGGATTGGCGAAGAGCACCAGGAGCAGCGCGACTGCTGGGATCCGACAAAGCGCAAGCGAGATGAAATCATCCATTCGCGGCGATCTCCGCGGCGTGCTGGACATCCAGCCCGGCCTGTAAGGTCCGAATGATGGCATCCGTGTCATACACGCAGCCTCCCCATGTTCCGCCCCCCACGCGCTGCAGCATCGCCCACAAGCGTGTCTCATCGGGGATGCGCGGATCGGCACACAACGGCACCGACGGTTCCCGCTCGGCGAGGATCTTCGCCCCGATTTCCGGCGTAAAGAGTCGGCCGTTTTCGCCAATGAAGTCTAGTCGCCCGGTCAAGTTACGGGTGTCGACCTCAAGACGAATCGTGTCACCATCCCGCAATTTGCCGATGGGGCCATTGGCGAGAGCTTCCGGTCCCACGTGGCCGATACAGGCGCCGGTGGACACCCCGGAGAACCGTGCATCGGTGATCAGCGCGACCTGCTTGCCGAACGGCAGATACCGCAGGGCTGACGTGATCTGATACGTTTCCTCCATGCCGCAGCCGAGCGGGCCACGGCACATCAGCACGATGATGTCCCCCGCCTGAATCGGACGGTCGCTGCGGCCCTTCACAGCGGCGATCGCTTCGCGTTCCGTCGTAAAGACACGGGCCGGGCCTGTCTTGCGGTAGACGCCATCGGCATCGACCACCGACTTGTCGATCGCCGTGCTTTTCACCACCGAACCTTCCGGAGCGATGTTGCCGACCGGGAACGTGACCGTGCTGGTCAGACCGTTCTTGCGGGCAACATCGGGCGACATGATGACGGTGTCGGGGTCGACGCCGTCGCGTTCCTGCAGCACTTCTTTCAAGCGGCGGCGACGATCCGAGCGTTCCCACCATTCGAGCACATCCCCCAGTCGTTGATTCGCGACGGTGAACGCATCGAGCTTCAGCAAACCGAGCGCCCGCAGATGCAGCATCAGCTCAGGCACACCACCGGCGAGGAAGAATCGTACCGTGGGATGACCGACGGGGCCGTTGGGCAGACAATCCACCAGTCGCGGCACTTGTCGATTGAGTGTATTCCAATCCTCGACCGTCGGCCGCCGACGTTTGGCTTCGAACATCACCGCGGGGATGTGCAGCAGCAGATTCGTTGAGCCGCCGCACGCCGCATGCACGACCATCGCATTATGCAGCGCGTCATCGGTGAGGACATCGCGCATCGTCTTTTTCGACTGGTCCAGCGCCATCACGGCGCGGGCCGAGCGGACGGCGGCGTCGAGCCAGACGGGTTGGCCGGACGGTGCCAGCGCCGCGTGCGGCAGTGACATGCCGAGGGCTTCTGCGATCACCTGCGCCGTCGCTGCAGTGCCCAGAAACTGGCACCCACCACCGGGAGACCCGCACGCTTTGCATCCGGCTTCCGCCGCTTCTTCCAGCGTGATTTCGTGATGGGCGAACCGCGCGCCGATCGTCTGCACTTTTCCCGCGTCTTCGCCCTCCTTCGGCGGGAGCGTCACACCACCGGGGACGATGACGCAGGGCAACTCGTGCTGCGCCGCCAGCGCCATCATCATCGCGGGAAGACCTTTGTCGCACGTCGCGACACCGAGAACACCGCGCCGCGTCGGCAACGAGCGGATCAACCGCTTCAAGACCACTGCCGCATCGTTGCGATACGGCAAGCTGTCCATCATGCCAACGGTGCCCTGCGAGCGGCCGTCACACGGATCGCTGACGAATCCCGCAAACGGGATCGCTTCGAGGCGGTCGAACTCCTTCGCCGCTGCCTGCATGAGCAGGCCGACTTCGTAATGCCCGGTGTGATAGCCGAGCGCGATCGGCCGCCCGTCTTCGCCACGGATGCCGCCCTGGGTGCTGAGGATGAGGTACTGCGGCCGCAACAGCAGATCCGGATTCCACCCCATCCCCGCGTTCTGCGTCAGCCCGAACAGATCACCACTCGGCAAATCGAGCAGCATCTCCGGCGACAACGGCAGTTTCCCGGACGGTCCATCGCCTTTCGTCGCGATTTCCCACAACGAGGCATCATCGGAATCAACAAGGCGGTTCAAAGCGGTCGCAGTCACGGGGAATCCGGATCAAATGTCGGAAGATGTCGTCACCCCGGCCAATGACCGGGATCGCTAATGAGAATTCAGTCAAATAGACCCGCGACAGAGACTTTGAATCCGGGGAGATGAGGCTCGGCATCAAAAGTGTCGGTCTCGTTGAACAGTCGCGGTGGCTGATCCAGGCGAAGCACGGTCACGGTCCGAAGATGAGGGTCAACAAGCCAAACCAATGGCACCCCCGCCGCCTGATACAGATCGGTCTTTTCATCAATGTCCTGCTGACGATCGGACGGCGACAGGATTTCCACGGCTAGCACCGGTGGCCCATCCATCAGTGTCGTTCCTTCGGTCTCCATTGCGGCAATGTCAGGACCGAAATAGGCGATGTCAATACCCACCACAGTGTCGGGGTTGCGCTGCAAAATGCATCCCGCTTCTCCGCCGAGGACCACGCCGCGTGGTTCGGGCTGACGATCGCGCCAAAGCTTCAGATAAGTACCGATGGTAATCAGAATCTGACTGTGCCATCGATTCCTCTTCGTCATGCCATTCTCCGGGCGCTCGCGCAATTGACCGCGCACCAGCCATCGCTCGATTCCGTCGTCGGGGAGCGATTCGTAATCGGCGATCGTGGCGATGTTTTCAAGGACAGTTGACATTGTGAAACCTCAAGTCATGACCCGCCGCAATGAGGGCTCATCACGGCAGCATCGGGAACAATCGCTTCTTGTTGGCGTCCGTTAACGGTGATCCATATTCACACGGTTCAAACGCCTCGATGAGACGGATCTTGTTTCCCTGTTCCGCACCGTATGTTTTCACCACGAGATCACGATACCGGTCTGCCAGCGGGCCGTTGAACGCACTGTAAAACTTTTTCAAGTACTCCCGGCGTCCGGCGGCGTCTGGCGGCACTTCGTTTTCCTGGCACATCGTCCATGGCAGCCACTCATAGAACTGGCACCGGTGACAGTCCATCTGGTCAAGGATCGATTCCAGCGCGGGTTCCACATCGATGACGATCGTTGGCTCGAACGGGATCGGCTTCTGGAAATGATCCGACAGGTACGCGATCACCGGGTTGACACGCAACGCCGGGACTTCCGGCACAATGTGCGGCACAATCACCATGTACGCGGCATCGCACACCAGCGTGGACGTCGCGCGATGATCGGGGTGATAGTCATTCGGCCGATGCGTCAGGATCAGATCGGGCTTGTAACGGCGAATCAGCGCGATGATCTCGAATCGGGCTTCCACCGTCGGCTGCAGGCGCCCGTCGCGGTTGTTCAGGACGTCGTATTCAATGCCCATCAGCTTAGCCACCGCATCCGATTCCGCGCGACGCAATTGGGCGAGTTCCGCCGGCGGGATCGACTGGTGGCCCGACTCGCCATTCGTCACGCTGACATACTTCACGTGATGACCGAGCGCGCGATACATCGCCGTCACGCCACCGGCTTTCATTTCGCAGTCATCGGGATGAGCACCAATGACCAGAATACGTAGCGGATCGGACATGGATTTCCGGTTCCTGACAGCACGAAGAGACATCGAACAACCTGCGTCATCAGTTTATCCGCATTGCGCACTTCGTGGAGGGGAGCCCGGCGTGGAATTGTCATCCCGCAGCGCTTCGGGTATCGTCCGGCGATGAGGAGACGGTGACGGAATGGCCCCGAGCAAAACGATTTTCAAGCGGATCATCGATCGCGAGATTCCAGCCAAAATCGTCCACGAAGACGAGCAGTGCCTCGCCTTTCACGACGTGAATCCGCAGGCCCCCACGCACGTGCTGGTGATCCCGAAGAAAGAGATTCCTTCACTGGCTCAAGCCGACGACGCGGACACGGCCTTGCTGGGCCATCTGTTGATTACGGCGAAGAACATCGCCGTGCAACTCGGACTCGAAAACGGTTATCGCACGGTGCTCAACTGCGGCCGTGACGGCGGCCAGTCGGTGGATCATCTTCATGTCCACATCCTCGGCGGCCGCGCCCTCAGCTGGCCTCCCGGTTGATTTATTCCAGCGCAACAAGCCCGAAGCGCAAGCGCCGGGTCACCGAAACGACATCAAAGACGACGACAAATCCCTTGCTCGCGCTGCGGGCTGGTCCAGGAGTGAGTCATGAAGTTCAAACCACTGATTCTGTCCGGTTGTGTGATTGCGGCCGTAAGCGCGTTGCTCGTCGCTCAGGCGCCACAAGGGCCGCAGAGCGGGCAGAACATGCTCACCGCGGTGCAGGAATTCAAGAAGGCGATTACCGCCGAGCAATGGAAGCAGGCGTCGTTCGCGTTCGATGACGCCGAGCGTCTCAACTGGCACTTCATTCCGCGCGAGCGGAAAGGGTTGCCGTTGCGGGATCTCGAAGGCGCCGCCCTGAAAGCCGCGCACACGATGATTCGTAGCGGCCTGTCCGAAGCCGGTTACGATCAGACGATGAACGTGATGAGTCTCGAAGAAGTCCTCTACCTGCTCGAAGGGGGCGAGCGTGAATACCGTCGTGAACGCCGCAATCCGGGCAAGTATTACCTGAGCGTCTTCGGTGAACCGGGCACCAATGGCTCGTGGGGCTGGCGAGTCGAAGGTCACCACCTCTCGCTGAACTTCACCCTCAAAAACGGCAAGGTCGTCTCCAGCACGCCGGAGTTCTTCGGTGCGAATCCTGGTTTGATCGATGCCGGGCCGAAGCGGTCAATCCGCATTCTCGGCAAGGAAGAAGACATCGCCCGGGAGATTCTCAAGCTGTGCGACGCTGAGCAGCAAAAGGTCGCGTGGATCAGCAAGGACGCCCCCGACGAAGTTCCCGGCCCGAACGAAGTGCAGCCGAAGGTCGGCCCCGCGGTTGGTCTGCCGGTGAGCCAGATGTCCGACAAACAGAAGGCACTGCTGCAGGAACTGCTCTCCGAATACCTGCAGAATGTCCCGAAAGATGTCTCCGAAGGTCGCCGCGCCGCGATCAACTCCGCCGGCATGGACAAGATCAAGTTCGCCTGGTGGGGTGACGCCGACCGGAACATGCGGCACCACTACCGCGTGCAGGGTCCGACGTTCGTCATCGAGTACAACAACACGCAGAACGACGCCAACCACGTCCATTCGATGTGGCGCAACCTTGAAGGCGACTTCGCGATCCCGGTGAAGAGTGGCGGTTGATGGTTGAGGGTTGGAAGTTGAGGTCCAGAAACCCCGCTTGCGGTTTCGCGCCGCGTGTTGCTGAACCCTACGTGGAATCGGCACAGCGCGCGAAACCGCAAGCGGGGTTCTCTCTGTTCGGGATTCCTTGAGGCAGATCCGTCATGACTTCCACGATCACCACCCGGTTCGAACAGCGCTTCGGCAAATCGCGAGAACTCGCGGCCCGCGCTCAGCAACGATTTCCCAGCGGCGTGACACACGACGGGCGGTATCTCGAACCGTTCCCCGTCTTCATCGACCGGGCAGCGGGATCGACAAAGATCTCCGTGGAAGGTCACCCGATTATCGACTACTGGGTGGGCCACGGCGCACTCCTGCTGGGACACAGTCACCCGGCGGTGGTGAAGGCTGTGCAGGCACAGATGGAAAAGGGGACGCACTTTTCCGCGGGGCATGAACTCGAAATCGAATGGGCCGACCGCATCTGCAAAATGGTGCCGTCCGCAGAGCGAGTCCGCTTCACCAACAGCGGCACTGAAGCGACGCTGATGGCATTGCGCGTCGCGCGGCTCGTCACCGGTCGCCGCAAGGTGCTGAAGTTCATCGGTCACTTCCACGGCTGGCACGATTTTCTGGTGCCTGCCGCGTATGCCCCGTATGACCCCAATGACTGGACAATGCCCGGTGTGACGCCCGGCTCAATGGAAGATCTCGTTGTTCTGCCGCCAGACAATCTCGACGCCGTCGCCGAGGCGATCCGTGTGCATCAACCGGCGTGCCTCATCGTCGAAGCGACCGGCGGGCATTGGGGCACGGTCCCCATGCGCGGCGAGTTCCTGCAGGGACTGCGCAACCTCACGAAGCAACACGGCGTGATCCTGATCTTCGATGAGGTGATCACCGGATTCCGCGTGCATGCCGGCGGGGCGCAGAAGGCCTACGGCGTCACGCCCGACATGACGACGATGGCGAAAATCCTCGCGGGGGGATTGCCCGGTGGTGCGCTCGCCGGTCGTGCCGACCTGCTCGACGCCATCGCGTTCAACAATCAATACGGCAAGAAAATGCGGCACCCGGGGACGTTCAACGGCAACCCGCTCTCCGCCGCCGCGGGATGTGCCGCGCTCGATCTCATCGCCAATAACCAGCCGTGCGAGGCGGCGAACAATTCCGCGAAGGAACTCCGCCGCCGGTTGAACACGCTCTTCACCGAGAAGCACGCGAACTGGTGTGCCTACGGCGATTTCTCGATGATCCACATCCTCACCAACTACGACGGCCCGCGACCGACGAGCGACGATTTCATCCCTTGCGACGGCGACTACACGCAGCTCGACGCCAAAGGCGACCCGAAGTTCCTCTACGCCTTCCGCGCCGCACTCCTGCTCGGCGGAGCCGACTGGTTCGCCTGGGGCGGCATGACGAGCTCCGCCCACACCCCACAAGACCTTGACACCACCATCGCCGCATTCGATCAGGCGATCGATCTGCTCCGCACGGATGGGTGGATGAAGTAGCACGGCCCAATGGCCTAGAAGTTTTTTTTAAAGGGGTGGCACAGGTTGGCGTACTCGCCTACCTGTGTTGCGAAGCAACAAGAAGCTTTTGGCTCGGGCGACGGCGGTAGGACCGCTTGTGACTGCGTCACCCAGGTAAACCGAGTACGGTCAACTTGGGCCACCCGTGAGGGTCGAGCCGTCAGGCTGACGTGTGTTCGATGCAATCACACATCGGGCTAACGCGATGCTTTAAGAGGCGTGGCTGTCATTCGAGAGGATATCTCGCTGGCGCCAAGACTCGGGGCGATCACACGAAGATCATTCCAATTGATGCGATGCTGACTTGGAATGAGCACTTGTGATGTTGAGACGCTCCAAGAATTTGAGTTCAGCGGAGCAACGATTTCCGCCCGCGACCAATCTTCTTCATTTGGGCCGACAAAGTGGACACTACCACCCATGAGACCACCGAAGAACGAAAATGCTACGTGCCACACACCATCATCGTGTTGAAGTCGAAGTGAATGGGCGTTGTCCTGAGCGGCCATGCTCTTGATCTCATCCGGGCTGCAAAATCCGTTGCTAGCGAAATGCTCCCGCTTTATCGGTTTCTTGCCGAGTATCAAATCGATTGTTTCTTTGAACGTGACATGATCGACCCTCGTCTTTGAACAGAAGGCAGCCAAGGTGTTAATCGCAATCTTAAGCAAAGCTCGAAGGACCATTCCCATGTCCGCCCGGCAACGAAACGCTTGATTAGATGAACCACTGTGTTGCTCAAAACGTTGCAGCTTCGGGTATGGCGTAAACTTGTCAAGGTGGTTGAGAGCATGTCGCCGATCTACATCGGTAGCAAATCGCAAGATGAACGATGGTCGCTTTCTTGCAACGAGCTTAAATGCAAGCTCAGTGATTGTAGACCTTGTGAAAAGACGCGGCGGATAACGGCGGCCGTCGTGTATTGCCGAGTCGATCGTGATCCGCTCGAAGTGAATACTTCCCTTCTCGCCTGCTTCATAGCGGCGAAATGCCTGAAATGCAGCCCGCATCAAGATGTTCAGGAATGCCTCGGGACCGAACGACAGCATCTGCTGATAGTCCCCTCGCACCGTCGCCTGATTCGTTTCAAAGATGATCTGCGGACACACCGTATAGGTAGCCTTGGCAACATTCGGATGTGCTTCGATCAAAAGATTCCCGTCTGAGCGATCAATGTCCCAGAATTGGCTTTCTTTTAATCCGAGGATTGGAGCTGCAACAAACGACAAGGGAAAGCGAACACAGAGCTCTTTGTCGAGCTCAGATAGAACACCGTTGTTACATGTCCTACAAACGTTTCGCGTCGGGCACTGTGCGCGAATGGTCAATCCACCGGCAAGTCGATCCGGGATAACGTGCTCGCCCTTCTTCGTGGCCGGCTTGCCGCAGTATAGGCATTCCACTGTGCGTCTCATAGATGTTGCTACCCGCTACGGATTCTAACCCACTTTTTTGCCAATCCAGCGGATGAGAGTAGCTCGTGCGACCAAAGGTTCACGTAGCAGTCCAATTAACAGTTTATGGTACTTAGAACGGCTGATGTCCGGCGTGATCTGGGGTCGTCGTGGCCCCCACCCAGCCACGCATGCTTCCATGTCAGGCGTGCACCAACACCGGAATCCCTTGCTGGCGCTGCGGGCTGGTTCATCAATCGGCTACACTGGCCGATTATGGCGGCGGAGAAGGGTGAGGGACTGATCCTGCGGGTGACCGATTACAGCGAGACGAGTCGCATCGTCGTGCTGCTAACTCGGGAGTACGGCAAGATTTCCGCGCTGGCCAAGGGCGGACGGCGGCTCAAGGGACCCTTCGAGTCTGCTCTTGACCTCCTTGCGCACTGTCAGATAGTGTTCCTGCGCAAATCGAGTTCTGGCTTGGACCTGCTCACCGAGGCGAAGCTGATCGAGCGGTTCAAGCCGCCCGAGAAGGATCTCGTGGGCTTGTACGCGGGGTACTACCTCGCGGAGCTCTTACTGGGACTGACCGAGGATTACGACCCGCATCCGGAGTTGTTCGACGCGGCCGTGCTTGCCCTGCATGACTTTCAGCAGAGCGACCTGGTGCGACGGGCAATCCTGCGATTCGAGCTGGTGATCCTGCATGAAATTGGACAATTGCCGGACTTCGAAAGTTGTGCCGCGTGTGGAGCGGAGCTGAATGAAGGCCGGACGTTTGGATTTTGGGTGTCACAAGGGGGGCTGATCTGCCCGGACTGCCAACGGGAGGAATACAGTCAGATCGCAATTCATGCGGGAACGGCCGCGGGGTTGCGGAAACTGGCGAGTGAGGGGGACGGATGGCGACGGCTGGTGCTGTCGCCGCAGCAGTACAAGGAGATGAAGCAGGTCACGACGGCGGCGATTTCGCATGTGCTGGGACGCCGACCGAAAATGCTCAGCTACCTCTCCTGACCGATGGAATGGATTTCCCAAGGTTGCCCCCGCCGCGGTAAGCGGTGATGAAAGTCACGGATGACGCCCTTCACCTTTTCAACACGGTTCCTGCCGGCACGCCGCGCCCTCGTCGGCTGGTGCCTGGTTTGGATCGGCGTCACATCGCTCAATGGTTGCGTCACGCCGTTCGAGCGGAAGACCCTGCTGGAAGACAAGCGGGCGAATATTGACGGCGTCCAGGGTCCGACCGAACGCCGGCTGCGTGATTACCTGTGGCGGCAGAAGCAGGAAGAAATCGCCAACAGCGATGGCACACTGAAACCGATCGCGGGGACGGAACAATACGTCGCCGCGGAAGCCCTTTACGAAGACAAGCAGTACGCCGAAGCGCAAGCCGAGTTCAAGAAGGTCGCCAAGAAGTTCAAGAAGAGCGAGATCCGCGAGGACGCGCTCTACATGCAGGGTGAAGCGGCGTATCAGCAAGGGAACTTCTACGCCGCGGAAAATGCGTACGCCATGCTGCTGCGGGATTATCCGTCAACGCGGCATCTTGACGACGTGTCCAAGCGGCTGTTTGAAATCGCGCGGCAATGGCTCGATTTCCCGAAGGTCGCAGAAGTGGGCGAAATCCAGCAGGCGAATTTCGACGATTTCAGCGAACGGTTGCCGGCGGAGCAGCCCTTGGAAAAAGGCCGCACGCCGGTATGGGTCCCGAACTTCACAGACAAATCGAAGCCGTGGTTCGATGCGGAAGGCAATGGCATCGCGTGCCTGCGGTTGATCTGGCTGAACGATCCGACTGGGCCGCTCGCCGATGATGCGTTGATGCTCGCCGCGAGCCATTACGCGCGGCGAAACAATTTCGTCGAAGCCGACCGTCACTTCACATTGCTGCGGGAAGAATACCCGAACAGCCCGCATGTGCAGAACGCGTTTGTGCTCGGTTCGCACGTGAAATTGATGTCGTACCAGGGCGCCGCGTACGACGGCAAAACCTTGCAGGACGCCGAAGGTCTGAAGAAGACGATTCTGCGGTTGTATCCGGAATCGAAAGACCGCGGCCGTGTAGAAGACGAACTTGCCCGCATCGAAGAAGCCAAGGCCGATCGTGAGTGGGAGCTCGTCACGTTTTATGAACGCAAGGGCAA
>DASRYX010000122.1:0-2407 GCA_035686985.1 Planctomycetaceae bacterium
CTCCCGCCCAGCGCGGCAGCCAGTATCCGCCAGTGAACGACGCCAGGCCACCACCTGCCAGATCGAGAATCGCAACGCCGCCGTCTTCAACCGCCGCTGGAGTTATCCCGAAGTTTCCGACTCGCGCGGTGACGCCGACAATCGTTTGGCCGGTTACATAGAGCAGCAGGTCGAGCCAGTGGCAGGCGAGCCAGCTCATGAAGCCCCGGCCGCTGATCGCCGCATCAAACAGATAATGATCCGGCCCGCGCCGTCGCACATCGCTGGTGGCATAGCTGGTCTCAATACTGATGAGCTTACCCATCCGCTGCTCGGCAATCATCGTCCGCAGACGTTCGACTCCGGGGTCATAGCGCCATAAATAGCCCGATTGAAACGCCACACCCGAGGCTTCGACGGCAGCGAGCGCCGGAATGAAGTCCGCTGCGGAGGCCGCCCCCGGCTTCTCAATCAACACGTGATGCCCGGCCTTCGCCAGCATGGTGATCGCCGCGGGGGACTCATTGTTCGGCAGGCAGACAATCGCCCCGTCGAACTGGCCCCATTTCACCAGTTCGTCAACGGTTTCAAAGCGGGGCAGATGAGCATAACGCTCTTCCAGGCTGGTCAATCCACCGTCAAAGCGCGGGACGAGGGCGACCAGTTCGATTTCCTCGGCGAGCAGCGCAAGCGACTCGCGCCAGCCCGCGCCGTGCGGGTGATCGACACCAAGGAATGCCAGTCGGAAGCGGGGTTCGCTCATGCGATGCAGCTACTCAGCGGTGACCGGATTCGTGAGGGTCCCGATCGATTCGATCCACGCATCGACGCGATCGCCCGCCTTGAGATACGTCTTCGACGAGTGACCGACACCTGCCGGTGTGCCGGTGGAGATAATGTCGCCGGGTTCTAAGGTGCAGGATTGCGACAGAAACTCGATCACGGCGAAGACTGGGAAAATCTGCTGCCCGGTGCTGCCGTTCTGGCGAACGGTGCCGTTGACGGACAGCTTCATCGCGAGCTTTTGCGGATCGGGAATCGCGTCCGCCGTCGTGATACACGGCCCGCACGGACAGAAACTGTCGTGCCATTTCCCGTGTTGCCAGTCGAAGAAGCTGTCTTTCTCCCGCGGCTTGCGGCTGGGGTTCGGCCGGTACTGGCGATCCGAAACATCGTTGATCACCGTGTAACCGGCGATGTAGTCCTTCGCTTGCGCCGCGGTGATGTGTTTGCCACGGCGACCGATCACCACGGCGAGTTCCAGTTCCCAGTCGACATGCGCCGGCGAGGCCTTGGGAATTACGATCGGTTTGCCGGCCGCGATCAGTGTCGTGGATGGTGGCTTCATGAAAACGTATGGAAAGGTCTCTGCCCGTTCGGGGGCGATTCCGCCGCCTTCCTGAATATGGTCTCCGTAGTTTCCCGCGAGCAGAAACAGCTTGTTGGGCCGCGGGATCGGCACGAGAAACTCAACGTGATCGCCGGCAACGCTGATCTTCTGCCGCGCGTCCGCTGGCAAGTCGGCCACGCGTTTCGCCACCGACTGAGCCGTCGAAAAGTGCTTTCCAGTCGGCGGGAGCAGATCGAGCAGGTCGGTGGTTTCCAGCAGCGCCCGAGCCGTCTCGTTCTGTCCCACGGCTTGCAGGGTTTGCGCATTCAGCGGGACGACCGACGATTCGTCATAGAAGCCGATCAGGTCGCGTCCCTGATGACGGAAGCGGCACAGACGCATGGCAAACCCTTGTGCTGAAGGGAAGGTCGATTACGGTCTGCACACCGTACCCGAGAGCGCCCCGCATCAACAAGCGTTGCGTGATCATCGCGTTTGTGACTCAGCGGACAAGACGCCGGTCATCAGCAGTTCCTCGACGAACTGCCGGATCAGCAGACGTTGTTCGTCTTCATACGCTGTCGCGGGTTCAGCCATGACATCAGAGCAGATGCCGCGGAGCGACAACGCGCACTTGATCCCACGCGCGACCGACAGAAAATCGTCGCCAACTTCGTAGATGCGGCCGAGCTGATGGACGATTTCCCGCAGCCGGGCGATTTCCGTTTGGTCGCCACGATCGGCCGCGTGGTACCAATTCACAAAGAGTTCGGGGCACAGATTCGCCCCGGCGTGGACCCCGCCGTCACCGCCTGCAAGAACGCCATCGGCGAGAAGATGTTCCGGGCCAATCAGGAACGACCAATCGGGCCGTTGATCTCGCAACGTGAGGAATTGCCGAAAAGCAGCCAGATCGCCACCGCTGTCTTTCAGTCCAATGATGTTCCGATGCGGCGTGCACTTCTGCACGGCCTCAACGCTCAGCTTCACCCCGACGCAGGCCGGCATGTTGTAAACGAAGACCGGCAGCGGGGAACGATCGGCGAGCAGCTGAAAGTACCGCACATGATCCCGCTCCAGCCGCGGGAAGTAATACGT
>DASRYX010000123.1:0-4010 GCA_035686985.1 Planctomycetaceae bacterium
ATCAGGATTCGCTGTCATGACTGACGCCGCCACCCTGTCCGACGCCTCTCAAAGCCGGCAAAAGGCGCTGCAGGAAGAACTCAAGGAACTGCTCGATCTCGTCGGCCCGGCGCCGCTGGTTGATCTGCTCCTCGAGCGGGCGTTTCAGCTGCGGGCAACCGACATCCATCTCGATCCCTCAAAAACCGGCCTACGGGTGCGGCTGCGCGTGGACGGCATGCTGCACGACGTCCTGCAACTTCCCGCGGAAATGATGTCGCAGGTCACGTCGCGCGTGAAGCTGATGGCCGGCATGGACATCACCGAACGCCGCATGGCCCAGGACGGTCACATCGCCAACACAGCGTTTAAAGACCACCGCGACGTGCGGGTCGGCAGCGGCCCGACCATTTATGGCGAACGGCTGGTGCTGCGGCTGATGCCCGACAGCAAGACCTACACCAAGCTCGAAGAACTCGGACTCGAAGAGGAACAAACCGCGGCCATTCAGCGCGCGCTGCGGATGCCGTATGGGCTGGTACTCAGCGTGGGACCTGTCGGAAGCGGCAAAAGCACCACGATGTATGGTTGCCTCGACGTGCTCAACAAGCCGGGTCGCAGCCTGGTGACGATCGAAGACCCCGTCGAACGCCGGATGGAGAACGTCAACCAGGTTCAGATTGAACCGCGGATTGATTTCGGCTTCGTCGAGGCGTTGCGCGGCATCCTGCGGCAGGATCCGGATGTGGTGATGGTCGGTGAGATCCGCGATCCCGAAACGGCGCACATCGCCATCCGTGCGGGTCTCACCGGGGTTCGCGTGTTGAGCACGCTGCATGCGAACGACACGTCGGCAACAATCGACGTCTTCCGCGACTTCGGAATCCCGCCGATCTTCATCGCCGACAGCGTGAACTGCATTCTCTCGCAGCGACTGGTCCGCAAGGTGTGCGAAACGTCGTTCGAAGAGTATGCACCCGATGCGACGACGTGCGCAATTCTCGGGGTCGACCCGTCCACCGCCGATCTGGTCCGGTTGCGGCGTGGCATTCCGAACGATGCGAACTTTCACACCGGTTATCTCGGACGGACCGGCGTATTCGAAGTGCTGGTGATCGATTCGGAACTGCGGGCCGCCATTCTCGCCGGTCGTGGTGCGACGGAAATCCGTGCGATGGCGATCAAGAACGGCTTGCAGACTCTGGAACATTCCGCGAAGCGCAAAGTCCGCGCGGGCGTCACCACGCTGGAAGAAATGCACCGCGTACTCGTCGTGGATTGATTTCCGTAGGGTCTGCTGTGCGGACCACGCTTTGTGACGACGCTGAAGAATGGTCCGCACAGCGGACCCTACGGCTGGAAGTTTTCGATCCGCAGGCGGCACGGTACATTCAGTCCGGTTCTTCAACCCGGAGAGTGCTGCCATGCCGATGTCACGCCGTGCCTGCCTGCGAACTGCCGCGGTTTCTCTGGGGACGCTGCTGTCTCGCAGCGGGCTCTCGGCTCGACTGTTCGCGGTCGATGCTCCGAAGCCAAAACACATCGCGGCGGTGGTGACGATCTATCGGCATGGTTCACACGCCGATGTGATCGTCGGCAAGATCCTTGAGGGCTGGAAGCAGGATCGCGGTCCCGGACCCAATCTGAAGCTGGCGTCACTTTATGTGGACCAGTTTCCTGATGGCGACATGGCGCGGCCGATGGCGGCGAAATACGGCTTCCCGCTGTGTCAGACCATCGAAGAGGCGGTCACCCTCGGCACGAACGGGATTCCGGTCGACGGCGTGCTCAGCATCGGCGAGCACGGCGATTATCCCACCAATGCCAAAGGCCAGAAGCTTCATCCCCGGCGGCGGTTCTTTGAACAGATCACCGACACGTTCAAGAAGCACAACAAAGTCGTGCCGGTGTTCAACGATAAACACCTCGGCCCGGTGTGGTCCGACGCGCTGTGGATGTATGAGCGGGCACAGGAGCTGAAAGTCCCGTTCATGGCGGGATCTTCTTTGCCGGTGATGTACCGTAATCCCGATCCAGTAATTCCGTTCAATGAAGAAATGGAAGCCGCCGTCGGGATTGGTTACAACGGTCTCGATGTCTACGGCTTCCATGCGCTGGAAGCGTACCAGTCGATTGTTGAACGCCGTCGCGGTGGTGGCGTCGGCGTGAAGTGGGTCGAGTGTCTGCAGGGCGATGCCGTCTGGAAGGCCATCGACGCCGGGGTGATTCGCCAGGATCTGTTTGACGCCGCGATTGCGCAGGTGCCGCGGAAAACGCCGGCGCAGATTCGAGAACTGGGACCGTCGACGCTGTTCCGCTTCGAGTATCTCGACGGCTTCGCGGGGGCGGTGGTGATGTTGCCGACGGTCACCGAGACGACCGCTGTCGCCGTGAAGATGAAACAGCAGGCACAGATTCTTGCCACGCGGTTTGACGAACGGTCAGAACCGCGCCATCCGCACTTCGCCTTCCTGCTGAAGGGGCTCGAGCAGATGTTCCACACCGGCAAGCCCACGTACCCGGTGGAGCGGACGGTGATCACCAGCGGGATTCTGGACCGCGCTCTGACGTGTCTCGCCGATGGTGAACAGCGAATGGCGACGTCCGAATTGTCGCTGCGCTACCAACCCGTGGACTATCCGCATGCCCCGCTGCCTGCGCTGTCGTGACGGCTTGTGTTAGGGGAATGAAATGAAACATGCTCCCACAAACGGGGAGCATGTTGGTTAAGGTCTGCGTTCGCGATGCGGCCGCGTCACGCACTCGCGCGGAGTTCACCGGCGTCGAGATGATGAATCAACTCGTCCATCCGGCGAGCCATGTCATCTTGTGAATGCTGAATCTCACTGGCGGTGTTCAGGAACTGCAGTTCCTGCTCGGCAAGCTGCTGCGTCCGTGTGGCGAGGGCTTCGGACAGCTGGTGCAACTGCTGCACGATCTCGTCCGTGCGGGATTCATCGGCAAAAATTCGTTGGTCGTCCCGCAGCAGTTCTTCCAGGGCGACGAGCAGCGACTCCACCCCGTGCCAGTGCTGGCGTTCTTCATCCCGGATCGCGGCTTCTTCGGCTTCAATCCGTTCACAGAGTTCCAGGGCGCTCAGGTGGGACAGATCTTCCCAGCTCTCCTGCGAAAGCTGCCACGTCGCTTCTGCTTCTTCACCCGATCGGACTGTCGCCGAGAGCGTGCCGATCTGCAGAAGATCGCCGGATCGCAGTGACAATCGCGGGATCGCTTTCCCGTTGATTTCGACCGCCGGCGCGTCGACCGCTTCGATCCAGATCGCGCCTTCCTGAATGTGAATTTCACTGTGGACGAGCGGCAGGGCCGCTTCGTCGATCCGCAGGTCGCAGAAGTCTCCGCGACCGATGAGGTAACCGTCGTTTTCGACGCGATGCCGGTGGAGATGACCGGCCGCGTCGCGCACTTCAAGAATCAGCGAGGTGAGTTGCTGCATAGCGGAAGGAGTCCTGCGTCATTGCATTTGGACGTCGCGGAGAGGACCGCGGTGACGATCCCGCGTCACACAAGATTCTTCGACCGGCCGATTCCGCCGGAATGACGTTTTCGATGTGCCCGCGCACCGTTGGCAGCGTTCGAGACATCACGGCGGCATGACCCGTGATTCGTCAGTCCCGATTCCGGTGACTCTGCGGGCACTTTTCCCCCCGAAATCGTTCCGGTTTGGGGACCCAGAGAAACCCTGCGCGTTGAACAACGCTCAACAAAGAAATTTCGCGAAGCCTTGAGCTGCGACATCAACGAAATACGCCCGGTGTCCACGAGGAACACCGGGCGGTGCAGAAAGCTCGAAATGACCAACCGCGGTTAGCCCTGATCGAGATCGCTCAGCGACAGTTCACGGTCCACCGAACGACGTTCGTATTCCATCGCCGAAGCCCAGTTCGCTTCGAATTCATCGTCGTGGCCGCGACGTTGTTCGCGCTTGCGCTGACAGTCAACGCACAACGCCGTGAACGGCAACGCCTGCAACCGGGCGATCGGAATCGCCTTTTCGCAGCGCTCGCATTGTC
>DASRYX010000124.1:0-8312 GCA_035686985.1 Planctomycetaceae bacterium
ACCGTTGCGACTCGCGGCGGAAACTGTCCAGCTGGAAAACGTCCGGCTGCGGTTTGAAAGTCCACTGCGACAAGTCGATCAGGCCGACGGGCTGGTGATGGTTCATTCCCAGCAGTTGACGGTGAAGCGCTGCCTCGTGGAGACCGGTCTCGGACGTCCGCGCGGCCCCGCGGCGACGCTCACCCCAGCGACAGGAATCGGCTGGAAACTTTTTGATCCTCTCGCCGCCGATGCCGGTCAGCTGCGGGTCGTTGATTGCCTGTTCCAAGGCAGTGGGCCGGCTCTCTTTGTGAACGGGGCCGCGCGAAATGTGGTGCTCGAAAACCTGCTGCATCTGGGCACCGGCCCGTTGCTTGCGATGGTTCCCGAAGCGGGCAACCGGTACCCACTCTGCGAACTCCGCCAGCTGACCTTGCGGGAGAGCGGACCACTGCTGCGGTTGCACAGTGACTCGACTCCGGCTCAACGCGCGCCGCTACGGATCACCGCGCAAGACTGCGTGTTCAGTCTGCAGTCGAAAGGAAACACCGGGCTCATCGAGTTCGAGGCACAGGCCACCCCACTGTGGCGCGAACGCGATTTCATCTGGAACGGTGACGGGTCGGTCATCACGGAGGCGGCACCGATTGCGATGTGGACCGATTCCGCCTCTCGGGAACGATCGCCGGTCGATTCCGACGACTGGCTGATGGAAGGCCTGACGCGCGGTCGCTTTCTGTTCGGCGGGTTACCGACGGCGAACCCAGAGGACTCGCGGATTGTCGAGTGCGATATTCCCCGGACATCGACCACGCTGCCGGGAATCGATCCCGAACGGTTGCCGGTCGACGCGGTTCCCACTGCCCCGTGAGCCCCACTACAGTTCGCCCCGACAATCGTCTACAATGATTCGTTCGAGATCATTGTGCCCTTTTTTTCCGGAAGCCCGTTCGTCATGGACCAGGAACTTCGTGACCGTTGCCAGTCGCTGATCACCCGGATTGTCCAGCTCCGAGACTCTCTTTGACTGGGCGGGCAAGAACGCGCGCGTCGCGGAAATCAATCAGCTGATGGGAGCGTCCGGTTTCTGGGATAACCAGGAAAAAGCGCAGGGCCTGATGACGGAACTCCGGCAGCTCAACGCCGGGTTGAAGTCCATCAACGACCTCGTCAAAGGGGGTGATGATCTGGGTGTGCTGGTCGAGTTCGCCGAGGACGATCCCTCCCCGGAAAACATCGCCGAGCTGACGTCGGCTCTGGAAGCGATCGAACCGCAGTTTGCGGAAGTCGAACTACAGGCCATGCTCTCCGAACCGGAAGACGCTTATCCGGCTTATCTTTACATCCAGGCGGGTGAAGGCGGGACCGATGCGTCGGACTGGGCGCAAATGCTCCTGCGGATGTATCAGCGCTGGGCCGAAGAGCACGGCTACGAATGCGAGCTGTTCGACGTTTCACCTGCGGAAGAAGCCGGGATTCGCAACGCGTCGATTGCCATTCGAGGGCCATCCGTCTACGGGAAACTGAAGGGCGAAACCGGCGTTCATCGGTTAATCCGCATCAGCCCGTTTGATTCTGCCGGTCGCCGCCAGACTTCGTTCGCGGCGGTCGATGTCGTGCCGGAACTCGACGAGAGTTTCGAAATCGACATCGACTGGAGCAAGGATGTCCGCGAAGACATTTGCCGCTCCGGTGGTGCGGGCGGACAGCACGTCAACAAGACCGATTCAGCGATTCAGCTCACGCACCTGCCGACGGGCGTTTATGTGAAGTGCCAGAACGAACGCAGCCAGCACAAGAACCGGGCGACTGCACGGAAAATGCTGACGGCGAAACTTTTTCAGATGGAGCGCGACCGCCGGGACGCGGAAAAGGCGTCCAAGCGCGAGTCCAAATCCCGCATCGGTTTTGGAGGCGAGCCCATTCGCCACTACGTCATTCACCCCGAAAGCTATGTGAAAGACGCCCGGAGCGGTCTGAAAACGGCCCACCCGCTGACGTTGCTCGATGGCAAGCTCGACCCGTTTCTGGAAGCGTATCTGCGTTGGAGCCTGAGCCAGTCGACCGGTCGCGGCGAGGAATAGCAGGCGACACTGCTTGAGGAATGATGGGGACAACCGGCGTCCGGTGGCTCTTGATTCTTCTGCCACGGGTCGTTAACGTGTCCGGTTCGTCGTTTGGTCACAGGCTGCGTCCCTCATGAGGGAGCCACAGGAGTGAGTTGGTAATGGGCGTCAAGAAGACTGGCAAAGGTCGGCGGAAAATCGGACGGAAGAAACGCAAGATGCGCAGCAAGATCCGGCACCGCAAGTAACTTTCGCTGGGATCAGCCGTCCCGGTAACGCACCGCGTGACGCCCCTGCTCTTGGAAGTCACACGCGGCGGGAATTTCTCGTAAAGTTCCCGCCGCGTTTTTTGCTGCGCGGTTGTTTAGCCGCGCCCTGCAGGGAAGCGCTCCGCTGGCGCGTCGCGGCTAAACGGGATCCTTGACACCGCCTTCACATCAGGCGATGCTCATGAGACGTATTCTCCTTCCTGAACTCCGCGGCGAATGACCAGACCGCGGCCCCGCCAAGGACGTCGTCCATGTTGCATCGTCTTTCTATCGCCTTTGGATTGCTCGCCGCTCTGCTGGCTCGGTCCGCTTCCGCTCAGGACGAAGCCGCGCTGCAGGCGGCCGCCAATGAAGCCAAGGCTAAGCAGACCGCCGGTGAACCCGCGATCAAAGCCACGCGCGATCAGGCGAAACAGCTCACCGACGCCGTGATCAAGCTGAAACTCGAGTTGTCCAAAGCCGAAGCGACGGTGAAGGATCTCGAAGCGAAGCTGCCCAAACTCAAAGAAGCTCTTCCCAAGCCCGCCGAGGAGCGCACCAAAGCCCAGGCGGAGAATGAGGCTGCTGCAAAAGCCGCCGAAGAGGCGAAAGGCAAAGACAACGAAAAGGACGCTGCGGACAAGGCGAAAGCGGCTGCAGACAAGCTCGCCGCCGCGGTGAAAGCTCACGATGATGCGAACACCGCCGTGACGATGGCCGAGCAAGGTCTCGCCGCCGCCAAGCAAACCGTCGCCGATCACCCCGCGAAGATTCAGGCCGCCGAGAAGGTCGTGGAAGTCTTCACCCCGGAGCTCGCGAAAGCCGAAGCCGCCTATGCCGCGCTCGCCGGTGATGCGCTCGGAAAACTGATCGCGCTGGAAACTCATCAGGTCGCCGCCGGGAAACGCGTCTCGTTCGCTAAACAGGTCGCCCCCGTGTTTGCCCAGCGGTGTGTCGCCTGCCATAACGCCCGAACGGCGAAAGGCCGGTTTAACCTCGAAACCTTCGCCAACATGATGAAGGGTGGCGAATCCGGCCCGTCGATCGTTCCCGGCAAAGGGGGCGATTCGAATCTTTGCATCGAAATCGAATCCGGTTCGATGCCGAAGGACGCCGATCCGCTCACGCCCGAGCAGATCGCCGTCGTGAAGAAGTGGATTGATCTCGGTGCCCCGCTTGATGCCGGTGTCGCCCCGAACGCACCGCTCATCACGATCATTCCGAAGCTCGCGCAACCGAACCCGCCGGAAAGCTACCGCGTGCCGGTGCCCGTGCTGGCCGTAGCGATCAGTCCCGATGGCACGCTCATCGCCTCAGCCGGCTATCGTGAAGTCATCCTCTGGAACGCCGCCGATGGAGCGCTCGTCCGCCGGATCACGAATCTCGCCGAGCGTCCGCACGACATTGAGTTCACGGCGAATGGTCAGCAGCTCATCGTCGCCGCCGGCACCCCGGGGCAGATGGGTGAAGTGAAGATCTTCAACGTGGCGGACGGCGTCCTGGTCGCGGATCTCTTCACCACCGACGACGAAGTCTTCAGTGTGGCGCTCAACGCCGATGGCAGTCGCCTCGCCGCGAGTTGTGCCGATCGCAGCCTGCGGGTCTTCGACATGGCGACGCGGAAGCAACAGCTCTTTGTGGAAGATCACGCCGACTGGGTGATGGATGTCGCGTGGTCGCCGGATGGGACCAAGCTGGCGACCGCGAGCCGGGACAAGACCTCGAAAGTCTTCGACGCCAAAACCGGGGAGGCGCTGGCAACGTTCAATGGTCACGCCAACCCGGTCTTCAGCGTGGGTTTCCTGCCGGACAGCAATCAGGTTGTCTCCGGCGGCCGCGACAACAAGCTTCGCGTGTGGGCCGTGGCGGAAGCCAAGCAGGCCCGCGAAATCGGCGGCTTCGGCGGCGAAGTCTTCCGGCTGACCGTCCTGCCCGACGGGCATTCTCTCACCACGAGTGCGGACAAGCAGATCCGTCTGCACAACCTTGCCAACGGTCAGCAGGTGCGGGCCTTCGCCGGTCACAACGAATGGGTGTACGCCGTCGCTTACCATGCGTCATCGAAGCGCGTCATCAGCGGCAGCCACGACGGTGAGATTCAGGTGTGGAACTTCGACGACGGCAAGTCGCTGTTGAAGTTCATCGCCGCTCCCGGCTTCAAACCGGCCACCACCGCCGCGAAATAATTGCCGCGATCATCGTCATGAGGAAGCCCAGGGATTACGATCCCTGGGTCTTTTCATTTCCACTCCAGAAGGACTCACTTCAATGTCGCTCGCTCTGGGACTCCTCACCCTGCTCGCCGCCGCGGAACTCCCCGCCAACGACGCTGTACAACCCGTGAAGCTGCTGGAAGTCCATGCGTACTGCGAAGGCGTCGTCTTCGATCATCAGGGCCGCGGGTACGTCTCGCACGGCGACCGCATTACGCAGTTCACGGTCGACGGGCAATCGAAAGTCTGGTCAACGCCGGGACAGCCCAACGGCCACAAGATTCTTGCCGATGGCACACATCTCGTCTGTGATGCCAGCCATCACGCCGTGTTGAAGCTTGATGCCGAGGGCAAACGGCTGAAGAATGCGGCTGACGAATGCGACGGCAAACCGCTGCGAGGGCCAAACGATCTCACGCTTGATACGCCCAACGGCGGCTTCTACTTCACCGACCCCGGCGACTCGGGCATCGATAAGCCCATCGGCACACTGCACTACGTCGACAAGACCGGCAAGGTGCATCTGTGCGCGGGCGGCTTCGCCTATCCCAACGGCGTGGTCCTCACCCCGGACGGCAAACGTATCCTGATGGCCGAAAGCCAGAAGAACCGTGTGCTTGAGTTCCCCGTCGTTTCCCCCGGCAAAGTCGGCGAGATGAAAGTCTTCGCGGAGTTGCCGAAGAAGAGTGACGCCGTGCAGATCGACAACCAGCCGGACGGCGTGTGCCTCGACGCCGAGGGCAATCTCTACGTCGCGCACTACGGCATGAAGCAGGTGCAGGTGCTCGACCCGACGGGCAAACTGATCCGCCGTTACGGCGGCGGCAACGTCACCACCAGCAACGTCGCCTTCGGCGGTCCGAACCACGACCAGCTCTTCATCACCGGCGGCCTCGGCGGCGAAAGCAGCGCCGGCGGCCTCTTCCGCCTCGACCTGAAAGTCAAAGGGTTAGTGATTCTGCCCGCGAAGAAGTAAACGCCAATGACCAGCCCGCCGCGCCAGCAAGGGATTCTTTCCAACAACAATCCGAATCCCTTGCTGGCGCGGCGGGCTGGTGCCGGAGATTTTTTATGGCGGCTACGTTGATGAGCGCCGTAACGCGATCCCTTGCAATCGCCGTTGCAATCAATGCGTCCGTTTCGCTGGCAACTGCGGCTGCGCCGAGTGTGCTGCTGATCGTCGTGGATGACTTGGGATATGGTGATCTCGGCTGTTACGGCGCGACGGACATCGCCACGCCGCAGCTCGATCGGCTCGCGAGCCGCGGGACGCGGTTTACGCAGTTTTGTGTCGCGCAGCCGGTGTGTACGGCGTCGCGGGCGGCGCTCCTCACCGGGTGTTATCCGAACCGGCTGGGGATGAGTGGGGCACTGAATCACACGAGCAAGGTCGGGATTCATCCCGACGAAACGCTGCTGCCGGAGTTGTTCCATCAGGCCGGTTACGCCACGGCGATCTTCGGCAAATGGCACCTGGGGCATCAACCGCCGTTCCTGCCCACGCGTCGCGGGTTCGATGAGTTTCAGGGGCTCCCCTATTCCAACGACAACGGCCCGTTGCATCCGGTGATCCGCGATATCCCGCCGTTGCCGTTCTATCGCAATGAGAAAGTTGCCGAGACGGATCCCGATCAATCGCAGTTCACCCGTCGATTCACCGATGCGGCTATTGATTTCATCGGCCGGCATCGCGAGAAACCGTTCTTCGTCTACCTGCCGCACGTGATGCCGCACGTGCCGATCTTTGCATCGACGAAGTTCAAAGGAACTTCACAGCGTGGGCTCTACGGCGATGTCGTGCAGGAGCTCGATGCGTCGATCGGCGAGCTGATGGCGAAGCTTGATGAATGGAAGCTTGCCGAAAACACGCTTGTGCTGTTCTTGTCCGACAACGGGCCGTTTCTCAGCTACGGCACGCATGCGGGGAGCGCCGGGCCGTTTCGCGAGGGAAAGCTGACGACGTTTGAAGGCGGCGTGCGCGTGCCGTTCATGGCGGTCTGGGACGGCAAAATTCCGGCAGGGCAAACGTGCGATCAGCTGATAACGGGACTGGACATATTGCCGACGCTGGCGAAGGTTTGCGGGTTGAAGTCGCCGACGAAGAAGATCGACGGGATGGATTTAAGTCGCGTTCTCTGGGATCCGCAAAGCGCGAGCGGAAGACAAGACTTTGTTTATTACTCGGGAACGGAATTGCATGCGCTGCGACGCGGAAAATGGAAACTGCACGTGCCGCATGACTACCTGACCGTCGACGGCCCGCCCGGCACGAACGGCAAACCGGCGAACTATGCCAACATGAAACCGCGGGGGATCGAAGAGTCAGGCATCCGGGGGATTGCCAGCCGGCACGGGTACCGCGTGGAATCCCTTCCGCTATCGTTGTTTGATCTCGAGGCGGATCCCGGCGAGCAGACGAACGTCGCCGATGCTCATCCGGACACCGTCCGGCAGCTTTCGGAACTGGTTGAGATCATCCGAACGGACTTGGGAGACTCGCTGCAAAAGCGGGCCGGGACCGGCATTCGTCCCGTTGGCCAAGTTCCCTGAGGTGTGAGATTTCTTCGCGTTCTGCGTCTTACTAACGCAAGATCGGTATGAGGCAAGGCGTTGCGCAGACTCTTACAGCATCGTAACTTCCGCCAATCTTGACTCATCCGGCACGACCGTATCAATGCTCTCGGAGCAATGGGCTCGCGGGCAAAACGCTCACGGTCAGGGTTGGCGAGGATCGCATCAACACATAGAATTGTGTTTTTGTATTGTTCCCTTCCTTTCGCGCTCACGAACGGGAATCGAATAGTGCCGATGAATACCGCAAACGGATCGTGGACAGCCGCAGGGATTCGTTTTTCGACGGAAACCGCACGGCGGTTGCGGGGCGAACGCCGACAGGTGCTGCGCCGGCTGGCTGAGCTTGGTCTGAGCCGCTACGTCGAGGAAGCCTCCGACCCGGTCGAAGGAATCTTGTCAGCCGGATTTCGGTTGCGTCAGAGTCCTGATGCGGTCTTTTCTCTCTCGGCCGACTCGACCGGAATCTGCGATGCGTTTGACCTCGATCCGTTCGCGAATCCGCAGGACCTTGAGCGGGAAATCTGGCTGGCGATGCTGGCGTGCCCGGTGACGATCGATTTCCCGAGCTTCGCCGAAATCGAATCCGCGGTTCGCATTCGCATGAACATTGTGGCCGCGGCGCGGAAAACCTTCGTGCGCTTCGACACGATGCAGGTCGATCGCCCGACCGATTACTGGACGTGGGACGACGACCTGGGGTTCCTTCTCAACCGTGATCAGCCACTCGCACGGGCCATTGAAGTGGCGATGCAACCCGGAGCGGCCGGACGCGCGTATGCGTTCTCCTGCAAACGTGCCGCCGAGTATCTGGTGCTGCTGGGGATCGCCAAGGAATCGGAGCTGGTCAATCCCGCTCTGCATCGCCGACTGGTGAAACAGTCGCGTACACGCGCCCTGCGCGGCGATGACTACGACAACGCCTATCTGCAGAAGATCGGGACGCTTGAGGATCCCCTGCCCCCGCGGTTTTTCATCCCCGGTGACCGGGTCTGGTTTCGCAATCCGGACAAGTTTTCGTCCGACATCACCGGGTTTGAAGGCAGCTTCACCGTGTATCTCGGCGGCGGGCGCTTCCCGAATTTCTGGAAGAAGGGCCGCATTGAGACGCTGATCACCAAGTGCCTGATCATCTTTTTCTGGCGGGAAGCCGTTTATCAGGACGCTGCCGGCGAATGGCAGGTCGATGAGCCGCTGGCGGACCGACTGGTGGAAGCCGCGTTGCGGGATCCGGA
>DASRYX010000125.1:0-5637 GCA_035686985.1 Planctomycetaceae bacterium
ACGGCCCGCGCGGCTCCTTCCATCAGCTTGGCTTCGTTGAGCATCGCATAGCGCTGGATCGGCGCGTCCGAGATGATTGACTGCGAGCAGTACCCGCAATCTTCGGGACACAGGCCGCTCTTGGCGTTCTTCAGGAAATAAAGGTGCACCTTGTGGCCGTGGTATCGGCGGCGAATGCGATAGGTTGCCGCGAGGAGGTCCAGCAGCTCCACATCCGGGCTGCGAAGGATCGAAAGACCTTCCTCGACGTTGATGCGATGCCCGTCGAGCACCTTGTCCGCGAGGGCGTGCCAGTCGGTCGAACGGTCGGACATAACGTGCGGCGCATCCATCAGCAATCGATCCAAATCGCGTCGTGAAAGAGACTTCCAGCGTTCTCGCCGGCCGGGTGAACAGGGCAGTTTACCGTGAGACCAGACGGCACGCCAACCCCGCTCGCGGATTCATGATGGGGTAACGAAACCGCAAGGTGACGCAGATGAGATTGGCAATGAGTAATTAGGAATTGAAAACTGCAAATTGACGGAGAGCTGAGTGCGATATCCTCAGTCAATTGGCAATTTGCACTTTTCAATTCCTAATTGCTAATCGCCCTACTCACCGTTCCAGTTCCTCCGGCACGATGCGTTTTCCTTCCCAGAACCATTCGTCGTCCTTGCGTTCGAGCAGGCGGTGCTGGCTGCCCGGGGCGGCGGGGAGGTCGATCTTCGGCAGCCAAGCGGCGTGCCCGGCGAGGACCTCGGTTTGCTGCGGATCGTTGGCGAGATTCGTCCACTCGTTGGGATCGGCCTGCATGTCGTACAGTTCCTGCGAACCGTCGGCGTAGCGGATGTACCGCCATTTCAGCGAACGGACCGCGTGGTTGCCCTGATTGTGCGTCGTGATCGCCGGCCAGGGTCGCCCGGCTTCGGGATACCGCAACTGCGGCGCAAGGCTGTGACCTTCGAGGCCATCGACCGGTTCAAGATGACATAACTCGATCAGTGTCGGGAACACATCGAGCAGTTCCGCCGGTTGATGACATTGCTTGAAGAACGGGATATCGAGTCCCGAGAAAATCAGCGGCACACGTGTCGAGCGTTCCCACAGCGTGTTCTTTCCACTGATGCCTTTTTCGCCGAGATGCCAGCCGTGATCGGACCAGAAGACGATGACGGTGTTGCGATCGCGACCCGAAGCTCGCAGCGCTTCAACGATACGGCCAACCTGACTGTCCATGAAGCTGATCGAGGCGAGATACGCTCGCACGAGGGGTTGCCATTCATTGTATTTCTGCAGGGCGGACAGCCGCGGTTCCGGCAGTTTCCAGTGCAGGTACCACGCGAACTCCGGCACGTCGTTGCGGTCATTTTCCTTCACCGGCGGCATCTGCAAGGTCGCCGTCGGATAGAGATCGAACCAGCGTTCCGATGCAAAACACGGCACATGCGGCAGTCGAAAACCGACGCCCATGAAGAACGGTTTGTCCGCCGGTAAGGCCTGCAGCTGCTCGATCGCGGCGTCGGCGATTTTCCAGTCGGCCTGCTGCGTGTCATCCGCGGGGAAAACGCCCCAGTCCATCGCGGGATGGTCCCAGTTGCCGTGCGAGAACCGTTCCTTCGGCTTCGGCATGCCCGGCGCGATTCCCCAGACCGCGACTTCGGCAGCGCGGTCTTTCGGTGCGATGGAACCGTCGTGATAAATCTTCCCGAAGACGCTGGTGTGATAACCGGCTTTGCCGAAGGCCTGCGGCAGCGTGATTGCTGCCTTGGTTGTGTCCACCTGACGCAATCCCGGGACGAGCGTGTAAATGCCGGTGGACGACGGCCGCCGCCCGGTCAGCAGGCTCGTGCGCGACGGGTTGCACAAGGGCGACTGACAGTGCGCGTTCGTGAAGAGAATACCGCGAGCGGCGAGCGCATCAATGTGGGGAGTGTAGGCCTGCGGGTGACCCCGCAGGCAGCCAATCCAGTCATTGAGATCATCCGCGGCGATCATCAGCACGTTTGGTCGCTCAGCGGCAGCGGCAATCCCAGCGGTCAGCACGACGCAGAGGGTGATCAACAGTCGGCACATCGCAGCGAATCCTCAGCAACACCAACGAACCTGCAGCCCGACGTGATTGCCGGTGACCCGGATTATATTCCCTCCAGCAGCGGAGAAGACAGCGTTCGGCGACTTGTGCCCCGGCCGTCAGCATCACAGAATGACCGCGAAATCATGTTGCGATGCCCACGATTACAAAGGCGCTTCCGATGATCCGCAGTGCGATGGTTTCCGCCGGTTTGCTGACCGCGCTGTTCTGCACGTCGTTTGCCACGGCTCAGGAGTTCTTCTTCAAGCCGAACGACCGGATCATGTTTCTCGGCGACAGCATCACCGAACAGTATCAGTACTCGACGGACATTGAACTTTACCTCACGACGCGCTTTCCTGAATGGAATCTTACGTTCCTCAACGCCGGGATTGGTGGTGATACGGCAGCCGGCGGCGCGAACCGTTTCGCGTCACACGTGCTGGCCGAACAGCCGACGTGCATCACGATCAACTTCGGAATGAACGATGGCGGCTATGGCGCGTTTGATCCGAACCGGCACAAGCCGTACGTCGAGAACACCACCAAGATGCTGCAGGCCGCGAAAGCCGCCGGCGTGCGCGTCGCGTTGATCTCTCCGAACGCGGTCGATCGCCGCGTGAATGAGAAATTCAAACTGTATCTGGAAACACAGAAAGAGTTCTACGCGCCGCTGAAAGATCTCGCCGCGGCAAACGGAACCGCGTTCGCCGACCAGTACGCCGTCACGCGGGCCGTGCTGGAGAAACTGGAAGCCGACAAGGCCGATAAATTGCTCCCGTTTCCCGATGGCGTTCACACGGCGACAAACGGCGGCATGTTGATGGCGCACACAATTCTCACCGCGCTGAATGCACCGGCGATGGTCAGTCAGGCCAATGTCGACTTCGCGGCCGGAACGGTGGCTGGGGAGAATTGCACCGTGGGCTCTTTCACGAAGCCGGCTCCGGATGCGAAAGGTTTCTCGTTCCAGCGAACCGACAAAGCCCTGCCGCTGCCGATTCAAGGCGATTGGATCGCGCTGCTGCCGTACATGAACGACCTGAAAGATCTCAACTGGTACGGTCTGAAAGTTACCGGTCTGGAAGCCGGGAATTACACGCTGTCGATCGACGGTGTGGACCTCGCGCAGTTCTCCGCTGAAGCATTAGCCAAAGGGGTGAATGTCGGGAACATCGCCCGCGGTCCGGTGTTTGACCAATCGCAGAAGGCATTCCAGCTGATCAACCAGAAGAACGGCCTTCTGCACCAGCGCTTCCGCGGTGTCGTAATGTTCAACGTTCCCGACTGGCTCGCCGACGTCGGCAATGAGCGCAAAGCGCAGGAACTCAAGAAGCGCATGGACCTGATTCAGCAGAAGCAGGCCGAAATCTACACCGCGGTGAAACCAGTCGCCCGTAAATTCACGTTGACGAAGATCAACTGATTATTGCAAGACAGACGGCTCTGTCGCCGTGGGAACCGGAGTCGGCGCCGGTTCTTCGCTGGCAGGAGCCGGCGGCGGTTCCGCGAGAACTTTCGCTGAGCCTTCGGTCTCCGGCGGCAATCCAATCACGCCGAACGTGGGCGGCACGGGGAAGGAGAATTCCGGCGGCTCGGTTTCGAGCTTGTCGTTATCGAAGGCGTAGCTGCGTGCCCAGGCACGACGCAAGGCTTCGTCATACGCAGCCGGAGCCCAGCCGCCCTCGGCCATATGGATGTTGTTGTCGTCGAGCAGCGATCCCTTACGGGCGCGGAAGTCGACCAGCGCCTGGTTGTATTTCACCAGTGCGTTGTAATACCCGACTTTGGCCGCAGCGACGGCCGCCTGGCTGCGTAACAGCAGGTCGACGGGAATCCGCCCGGCGGAGTATTCCTTCTCGACCGCGTTGACTTCAGTCTCAGCCGCCATGCCGCGATGCAGGTTCGACTCCGCGACCTGGTACCACCAGTCGAGCAGCTGAACCGAGTTACTCAGTTCGTGACTGATTTCCAGTTCCTGAGCCGCTAGGACGGAGCGGGCTTTGATCAACCGGAATTCGATGTTGCGCTGATGCGCCAGCGCTTGCCGCAGACCAATCGGCAGCGAGAATTCGAGACCGACGTCCCAACTCGCCTGATCACCACGGAACAGCGAACCATAGGCACTGGCATAACCGCGTTGAGTGATGCCATCGTCGTTCGTGCCCGCGAGGAGATCATCACCGAAGCCGTTAAGCTGATAACCGCCGATGACATCGAGTCGCGGTTTGGCCAGACTCTCTGCGGCCGACATCTGCAGTTCGAGGCTCTTGATCTGCCATTTTTGACGACGCAGTTCAACACGGCGCACGAGCGATTCCGACAGCGCCATCCGCCAGTCGCTGACGAATTCGGCTTCCAGCGGTTCATCCGCCGGGCGAAGCATGCGGCCGTCGTTCACAGGCAGCCCGATCAACCGACGAAGCTGTCCTTCGGTGGAATATAACGTGCCGACCGCGTTTTCGAGATTGATGCGGTTTGCGAAGTACGCCTGCCGGGCCTGCGCTTCATCGACGACGGTGCCGCCTTTTGAGCCGCTTTCCATCCGTCGGACCGCCGACCGCCAGACCGAATGCGCGGCATCACGGGCCGCCAGCTGCGCATCATACGTCCGGTAGGCGAGATACAGCTCCCAATACAGGTCCTCGACATCCCGCACGAGGTTGATGACGTTCAGTTCGGTATCGGCGATCGTAATATCGGTGTTGATCCGCGAGATCAGCACACCGCCGTCGGTGAGCGAAAGCCCCGGAATCGACCGCGTCACCGGCCCGGCGATGCGGGTGAAATCAACCCCGGCCCCCGCCCATAACGGCTTGCGATAGTCGGCCCGCAGGTAGCCGCGGTAGGTCGACGGGAAGAGTTGAAAGAACTGATTCGTCTGTGAGTAGGACCAATCCTGCGTGACGGTGAACATGCCGCCGTCGGCCATCGCCTTCTGTAACGACGTCTGCCAGTTGCCGGTGTCGATCTCGAGCGTCTGGCCCGGCCCGATGGCCCCCAGCAGCAGGTTGTTCTGAACAACATCGCTGTGCCCAGTCGAGACCGAGGTCTTGAACTGGGCGTCGAACGCGGACAGCGCGGCTTCCGGTCCGCGCTGGAAGAAGCCCGCGCTGGTTTCCTGAATCGCCGTGTCGTAGCTGGAGGCGACACGCTCCGGGCTGGTCATCAACGGATTCGCTGGCGATTTGAACGCGCCGCGGGCCCGGACGACTTTGCTGTTGTTCAACGCGAGTTGCAGCGCTTCGCTCAGCGGCAGTTCATAGACCGGCATTTTCGCCGGATCGCGCACGGTCGCCGGACGCTCGCTGTATTGCAGCGTCGGATCGATCTGCTCGTGAACGTGCGGGTATGCGATCTCGGTCGCAGTGTTCTTGTAGTACTTGAGATCGGCGTCACCGAGGTACTTGATCTGCTTGGGAGAGTGGCAGCCGGCCAGCTGTCCGGCCACGCAGGCAGCGGCGATCCACCCGCGACACGCACGGGTCGATGGGAACCATCGAGTTCGCCGCCACACCATGGAAGATTCGACCTTAAGCAGGGATCGGACAGCACCCCTCCATCCGGCGCGCAGCCGACCGGAA
>DASRYX010000126.1:0-1693 GCA_035686985.1 Planctomycetaceae bacterium
GAAGCATGAACTTCACATCCCTGATCGGCCGGCTGCTTGGCTATGAAGATGTCACCCAGATTGAAGGCTGGCGTCCATCGTTCGGTGCCTCGTGGGCGCATTCCTCACCGCTGCTGCTGGTTTGCGGACTGCTCGCGGCGGCGGGACTCTCGGCATGGTTTTATCTGCGGATGCAACCGCGCGGTCGGACGTCGCTGCGAATTGCACTCAGCATCTTGCGCGCCGTTGCACTCGGCGCGTTGCTGCTGATTCTCGCCGATCCGATTCTGGAAATCACGCTGATCCGGCATCCGCAGCCGACATTGTGGGTCGCGCTCGATGGCAGTGAAAGCATGGCCATCGCTGATGAACTCCCCGCGGAGCAACGGCAGGACATCGAAAAGGCGACGCACTGGTCGACAACCAGCGGCGACGACGGCACGGCTACCAAACAACCAACCCGGTCGGATTACATCCGCTCGTTCCTGTCGAGCTCGGAGTCAACGTGGCTCAAAAAACTCGAAGACCGCTTCCGCGTGAAGACCTTTGTTGTCTCCGACGAACGCGGCGTGCAGGCCCTTGATACCGAGACTGCACAAACCGCTGCGCAGCGCTTGGATGCGTGGTCGCCGCGAGGAACCGTCACCGCACTGGGGGACAGTCTGGAAGAACTCGCGCGACGGCAGGCGGGGGACAACCTTGCCGGCGTGATCCTGTTCAGTGATTTCGATCAGAACGCCGGTGGTCCACCGATCTCGGCGGCCCGGCGTCTGGGTGCGCCGCTCTTTACCGTCGGTGTCGGACCCGAATCCGCGGTCGATCTCGCCGTCGATTTATCGGCCCCACCGACGATGAAGAAAGCCGAAGGATCGACGCTGGTCGCGACCGTGCGGCAGCGCGAACTCGAAAACACGCCCGTCACCGTCCGGGTCTTCGCCCTCGCCCCAGCGCAACCCGGTAGCACCGATCGCCCGCAGCAGCTCATCGGCGAGCGATCGCTGACGCTCACCGCGTCGGCACAGACCGTCGAGTTTCCTTACAGCCCGGAACAGACTGGTCGATTCACCTTCGTCGCTGAAATTGATCCGATCGCCGGGGAAACGATCACGCAGAACAATCGAGCCGAGCGCGATGTGCGGATCATCGATGACTTCCTGCGACTGTTGTATGTCGAATACGAACCGACGTGGGAATGGCGGTTTGTGAAGGAAGTTTTCCATCGCGACAAGCTCGTCGGTCTGCGCGGATTCCGCACATTTCTCCGTTCGGCCGATCCTGTCGTGCGGGAAACGAACGAGCTGTTTGTGTCGAGTCTCACGCTGCCGCGGAGTGAGTTTTTCGAAGCCGACGTAATTTTCCTTGGCGACCTGCCCGCGTCGGCGCTCAGCACGCGGTTCTGTGAAATGACGAAAGAATTCGTCGAACAGTTCGGCGGCGGATTGGTGGTGCTCGGCGGACCGCGATTCGGCCCGGGACAACTTGCAGAGACACCGCTCGCCGATTTATTGCCGGTGGTTGTCGATCGCGATGGCCGTCGCCGTGATGATCGGGACTTCCGATTGCAGCTCACGCCACTCGCCGGTCAGTACGATTTCATGCGGCTCGGCCGCACCGAGACGGAATCGAGCCGGGCGTGGAATGCGCTCGGCAAGCTGCCGTGGTATCAACCGGTGTTGCGAGTTGATCCCCGAGCCACGGTGGTCGCCGAGCATCC
>DASRYX010000127.1:0-17353 GCA_035686985.1 Planctomycetaceae bacterium
AAAATGGAGCATGTCCTGTCGCAGACGCGGCAGCGGTCGACGGATCTGGATCAGCTCGGTGTCGATGTGTCGTCGCTCCGATCGCGGATTGAAAGTCTCAAGCATCAGGGCAATGGCGATGGGCACGCCTGACGAACCGCTTGTGCGGGAAGACTCGTCGCCAACGCCGGTTGCTGCAACAGCAGATCCGACGACAGAAGAGACTTCGTCCGCACCGGCAGTTGAGCCCATCCTGAGCGCCACGGAAGAATTAGTGAAATTGCGTGCGAATGTGCAGCTGCGGTTGGCAGCCGTCGTGGCAGGCGAGGAGCAGCTTCGGCAGCGAACGCAGGAGCTGAAGCAGCGGCTTGCACCGATCCGCAAGCAGATCGACACGTTGACGAAGACCTTGCAATGGGAACATGGCGACTTAGCTACGCTGTTTCAGGCCGCGTCGGAGGAAGTTCAGCAACAGGTGATTCAACTTCGCACGCTGACCGGTGGGCTTAAGGAAGAAACCGAGTTGCGGCTAGCGATGACGGAAGCCGGCCGCATGCGACTTCGCCAGATCGAGCAGCTGACGTTACGCCCGGTGGAAGCCTGGAGCACGAACGCCGTGTCATGGAATGCCGCCCTCATCGAGGCGAAAGCCGCGCTTGCTGAACATCTCGATGAGTTTGCATCGCGATGGCTTCCCGACCGAGAGGATGGCACTTCCCCGCCGTCCTCCGGCGAGCCGATCGACACTGGCGGAGACGCGTCATGAACGAATTGCTGCGCTGGCATGACGGGCCGTTTCTTCACTTTCTGCAGGAGAGTTACTTCGGCTGGTCCGCGCTGAGCGGACTGATCGTCTGCCTGCTGCTGATCGCGTTGCCAATCCATCGGCGGCTGGCGCAGATCGTGATTATCGTCATCATCCTGTGGGTCTTGGCGACGGTTAGCCTGTATGGTGCGTTTCGCGAAGCGCCGATCCTGGCGTGCGTCACCGTTTTCGCCGCCATTTTCAGCGGCCTGCGGGCGCTGGCGTGGCGGATGCGCGCGTCGAACCGTTCATTGTCTTCAACGTCGTGGATGAGGCCGGATGGTCGCTGGACCACCGGCGTGATGCGCGATTACTTCCGTGTCGATCCGCGCGGCGCGTACTGGCTCGACGTGGCGCGCGCCAGCCGGGGAATGCCTGCTCAGCGATCTTCCGCAGAACGGCAGACGGCATTGTTCCCCGTCTTCGAGATACCGACGTGGCGCGCGCGACTCTGGCGTCGGGCGGTGTTTCCATTGTGCGAGCTCTACATCCGCTGGGTGCCGCGCCTGCCGCGCTATTGGCATTACGACCATTCCGATCTCGACCTCGGCGAAACGGATGTACAAAGAGTCTTGAATGAGGAAATCGCCCAGCAATCACGGCGGATGGCGGACGCGGAAGCCGGGCAGAGCTTTGCCGAATATCTCCGCCGCACGGTCGACGCGCGCGAGCATCAGCACGCACTGGAACGCGCGGGGCGACACGGCCGCAAAGCCTGCCTGCTGCAGGAAGCGTCGATCGAATCGCGATTGTTCTCCGGGCGGTTTGATGAGGGGGACAAGCGGCTGTGTCTCATCGCGGACAGCCTGATCGAACTCTGGCGATTCCGACGGCGGAACGATTCACTCTGGGCGGAAGAATTTCTCCGCGAGGACAATCTGCCTGCTGACGCGGTTGGACCCAATGGCGAAAAGTCCCTCGCGGATTCGAAAATCACCGAGCTGACCGAGTCACCGTCGGAGGATGTCGCGGATGTATTGTCCCCGGAAGTCGACGAGCCGGAGTTCCAGCTTGAACCGGAGGACGATCCACAGTTCGAACTGGACACGGCTGACGAAGTCTTCGCTGTCGATGAAGTGCTGGAGACTTCCGATGCAAGCCTCGAGCCGAATGAAGGCGCGTCTACGGTGGCGCTGCTGGCCCCTCCCGTTGCGGCCACGTCAACAAGTGCGGCGACGACCGCGGCCGTTATCCCCCTAACTACGCGGCGGGAGACAGAACGCATCCGCGATTTGCGTCTGGCCTGTGACGTCCTCGAAGGCTACCTCGACTTCGAACCGTCGGACGACTTGGACCAGACCATGCGGGCCGCCAGGCGGTTGTTGGATCGCCCCGCGCGATGGCCAGCGGCGACACGGCTGATGATGCTTTACTGCCTGCGGGCCGACTGGCGGACGAACCGCGAAGAACGCGTCAAGGCGGAGACCGTCGCATGGATATTTCAGTGGGTCCGCAGCCTGCTCGGTCAGGATGAACTGGTGCGGTCGGTCAAGCATCTCTTCTTTGATCTGTTGATCGACTGGCACGCGTGCCGGGGCGGCTACAGCCAGATCCGCGAACTGTTTGCCCAGACGGAGCCGCGCGGCAGCCGGCAATGGGAACTGCTGGGCATCGCTGAAGCCCACATTGCCGCTCAGGTGCACGATCGGCCGAGCCTGCGCGATACGTTGATCCGCGACGCTGCTGCGGCGCTGTTTCGGGCCCACGTGAGTGGTTTCTGGACGCAGCGGTATGCGGGACTGTTGCTCGGAACCGCAGACCCGACGGAAACGATTCACCTGCTGCAGGCTCACAATGTCGAGTTCGGTCGCAAAGAACTGGATCGCATGGTTGCCCGATCCACCGCCGCAAAGCCTGTGTCCCCGGTTGTGGAAGAGCCGGCTGAGACGGTTGATGTCGCCTTGGAAATTGAGCCCGCCAACACCGAGGCACCGCAGTGGTTCAATTCCCGCCGCGCTCGCGGGGACTCGGCCGAGGCGACTCCGCAGCCAAGAAAGCCCGAACCGTCATCGACGCGACGCGCGTCAGAATCCACGAGGCCAGCCGTTGCGGACGACACTCGGGCGGCGCTTCCGGAACTCGTGCTGGTCGATGTGAAAAGCGGCCGCCGTGTTCAATGTAAGAAATACCCCGTTCGTTTCGGGTCGGGTGAACAAAGCCAGATCAAGCATGCGAAGCTCGAGCCCGAACACTGCGCCATCACCTGTGTCGACGGTCATCCGCGGTTGATGCCCATCGCGGCCACCGCGGCTCTCAAGGTGAATGACGCGCCGGTGACACGCGCGGTCCGGCTGAAGAAGGGGGATGTTCTGCAGATCGGCCCCATCCGCCTGCAAGTGGAGGCGCTATGATTGCTCCCGAATCGTCACGGTCCGGTTCCGTTCAATCCGCTGACTCCGCACCCGACCACTTGCTCCCGGAGCGCGTGCGACAGCTGCACGCAGTCTGCCGGCTGCTTGATGCCGAAGCCAAGCCGCCCGCCCGCACACGTGCTGTTGCCGAAGATCAGTCAACCGCGCCGTCCCGCCCGCATGGCTTTGCCCGCGTCCTCACGGCGCTGTGCGTACTTGTCGCCGCAGCACTCGGCACCGGGTTCTGGTGGTGGAGCCGTCCGGCGCTTCATCGCGTGGTGGATTACCGTCTGGGTGTGAAGTACACAACGTCGGACGCGACCGACGCGGTGGTGACCACCGACGGGCAATCCCTCCTGCTGGGAACCGCCGGCGGCGGACTGCACCGCATTCATGCCGACTCGCACCGGATTGAGCATCACAACACCGCCTCGACGCGCGGCGGCCTGTTGTCCGACGACATCCGCCGCATTGATCGTGATGCCCGCGGCCGACTTTATTTTCTTTGCCAGCAGGACGAGCATCTCGGGCTGGCCCGTGCTACGGACAAGCTCGACCAATGGAACACACTGCTGGGCGTGAATCGTTTTACGGCGCTCGATGTTCCGAACCCCGAAGGTGAAATCAGTGCCGCGGCGGTGAATGGAGCCGAATTGTGGGTCGGGACTCGCTCCGGGGGCGTCGGGCGTTATCACCTGCGGGATCACGCCTGGCAGGAATCGATTACCGCATCCGCAGACGGTTTGCTCGACAATCACGTGCGGGATCTCGTCACCGATTCGACCGGCTCGATTTGGATCGCGACCGCCACCGGCATCAATCGTTATCAGCCGCAGACCACCACCTGGCAGCGATTCACGACAGCCGACGGCCTTGCCGGTGCAGATGTCGTTCGTCTTCGCTGGTTTGATGAGGCCCTGTGGTATGTGACGGCGGCGGGCGGACTCGGCCGGATCGACGCAGCGGGCAACACGACCTTGATTCAAGAATCGGGCTGGGGCCAGCACGACGACTCGGAAATCGCCGCCATCGCCGCCGACCCGCAAGCCCGCCTGTGGTTCGCGACGGAGAAGGGAGACGTAGGACGTTATGATCCAGTGCGGCGACAATGGCTCGATCTCGGCCTCAGTCCCGTTACGGGCACGGTGCGATCGCTGGCCATTCCCCAGCACCCTCAAGCCGCGGCGTGGCTGGGAACAGATCGGGAACTGCTGCGCTGGACAAGTCCCTCCGGTGATGCGCCGGGAACGTGGCAGGTGGCGTTACCAGCTGGTGTCGATCAGATCGATGCACAGGGGACCTCTGTTGTCGCGCGGATGACGCCCGGAGCCGATCAACCTTTCACCGCGGTGAATACATCGAGCGACGGCACGAATTGGCAGACCGTCGTCGGAGGACGGGGCCTGCATATCGCCGCGCGGAACATCACCGCGGCGACATTTGATGCCGAACAACAGCGCCTGTGGGTTGCCACCGAGCGGGGACTCGCCAGCTATGACACGCGGACCAATGACTGGACCGGCGACTTTCCGCTGGCGGGGGTGGCCGCAGCGCGACTGACCGATGTGGGCCTCGCCGATGAGACGCCGGTCGTGCTCGGAACCGATCATGAAATCCGTCGGTTGTCCCTGCCAGATGGCAAATGGGAATCGCTTCTCGGCGGCGGGAAGTTCGAGGCCACCGAAGCCGACATTTCCGCGGTCACGCGCGATAGCTCGGGCCGGCTGTGGATCGGCACCCAAGCGCAAGGCGTTTTCGTCTACGACACCGCGCGGCATCGCTGGGAACCGCGGCTCACGTTCTCGAAACCTGTTGAAGCATTGCAGGCGTCTGCCGGACTGGTCTGGCTCCTGTCACAGGGAGCGGTGTACACGATCACGGCGGACCGCGTGATTCAACCGCTGTCGGCGAAATTGCCGGAAGTGGCATCGATCGCCGCGGCTCCACACACGCCCTCTGCCGTGTTGCAATGCCGCCCCGGACAGGTGTACCTGGCGAATGATCAGCGGCAACTGCGCATGCTCGTCGGTGATGCAGTCCCGGGTTGGGACCCGACAACTGCACCCACGGTCGGCATCTTGAACGAGCTGGTAGTCTTCGGCGGTGATCGACCGCATTGGTATGACCTCACGACGCGGCATTGGCAGCCCCTCTCCGTGGGGCCGGTGCTGGAGATCGTGTCCGCACTCAATGCGCTCTGGCTGCGAACCAGCACGGGCGTGGTCCGGCTGGCAGCCGATCGCAAACTGGAAGCCGTGCCTCAGACCGAGTCCGTGGTCGCGCTGGCCGGGACGGCGGATCAGCTGGTCGTGTTGAGCAAAGACGGCCTTGTCCGTGTTCGTCACCGGGACAATGCGAACTGGGTCACGCTCAACGATGTTCCCAACGGACCCAAAGCCAGTCTGTTCCAGGAAGCAAACTGGTCGGCGGCGTGCCTGGGCGACGCCCTGTATCTTTCCGGAGACAAGGACGGCGAAGCGTGGCTGTTCCACTGGAAGACCCAGCAATGGCAGCGGCTCACCAGTTCGAGCGCGCCGTTGAAGCAGATCATGCGACTGCAGGCCAGCGGTGACAAAGTCTTTGCGCTGGATCAGAAGGGCGTGCTGCACGAAAGACAGGGCGGAGAGTTAGCCGCTATCAAAGCTCTGGAGAACGTCGTTGCGGTCCAGGCAACGAATGCGGCCGCGGTCGCAACGACGAAGAGCGGCAGTGTCAGCCTGCGTCGCGCGGACGGCTGGCAACCCATTCTCGGCCAGCCCGCAGCACCGTCGCTCGGGACGCCGCGACGGGCGATCACGGCTCTCGGCGGTCTGGTCGTCGCTGGCACGGAAGGGACCGCGTGGTTATCCGACAACTTGAACGAGTGGCGTGAGATGCCCGCGCTGAAGAACGGCAAGTTCACTGTCGAAGAGTTTCGTGCCAGTGAAGACGGACGAGCGCTCTGGGCGATCACCACGCAGCGCCGCCTCTTCACGTTCGACAACACGGGCTGGTCATGGAAAGACGTCTTACCCGAAAAGCTGACCGTCGAATCAGCGACCGTGGTGGCGCGTCCGAATCAGGCAGCGGAACTCTGGGTCTGCACGCAGGACGGTGCGGTCCACCGCGTGCAGGGTGAGAAGGTGACCCCGTGGAGTCAGCCAACGGCGGCACCCGGTTCTGCCGCCGAGATGGCGGGCGTCGTTGCCGTCACTAATGGATTCGTCGCCGCGTTTACTCCCGGCCGCATGGCGTATTTCAGCGCGCTGACACGGACGTGGACCGAACTTCCGTCACCGGCGGGAAAGCAGCGACTCGCGGAGCTCGTCGCGCTCGGACCGGGAGCCGAAGGATGTTGCCTGCTGCGAACACAGGGCGGCGAGCTGTACGGCGCCGCCCTGGTGGCCGCGCCGGTTTGGGAGACCGTCGCCACCGACGTTTCCAGCCTGTGCGTGCAGGATTCCATCGCCTGGGCGGTGACCTCGGCATCGGTTCTTCAAGTCCCGCCTAAAGGCGATGTACGCAAAATTCTGTCGGCCTCGGGCTGGGAGGACATCGAACGCGGATCAATGATTGCGGCGTGTGAGTTTCCGCTGGAGGACGGCAATGCCGGACTCGCGGTGGGGTTCACGAACCGACTCGCGCTTTACGATCCCGCAACGCATACATGGTCATCCCAGGCGTTGCCGGTCAAATCGATCACGCCCATTGAGGGCGGGCTGCTAGTGCTCGACAGCCGCGGGCAAGTCTCGCGGGGACAGTTCCAGGCGGGCCGACTCGCGCTCGAACCGGTGAAAACAGACACCCATGCGGTGGCGATCTCGAGCACCGCTTCCGCATCCACCTGGATCGGGTTGCAGGAGGACGGCGCGGTGTCCCAGTTCGATGGCGATCGCGTCCACGAGCAGTGGATCGGACGGGCATGGTCCGGAAATCCAACACAGTCGCGCATCGCTGATTTCGCCACGCTGGGGCAATGGTTCTTCTTCCTCGACAAAGGCGGCCGTTTGCATGCCTATGATCGCGACGCGCGCGACTGGCAAACGCTTGACGAAATCACCGGGGGCAAGAAAGTGGTCGCCGGCGAGACCGGAGTCTGGATCGAAACCGCCGGGCCGGACAAATCCCAATTGTGGTGGCTTACTCGGCAGGCTCAGACCTGGACCGCGAAATCCGTGGCCGATGACATCGTCCGCTGGCACGCCGGTCCGCACGGTGTTCTTCTCGTCTCAAAACGCGATGGGCGTCTGCAGGAAGCCTTCCTTCGCGATAACGGTGACTCCACTCCCGCCGCGTTAAGCGTCGCGCCGGGGCCCGAGGATCGCGAAATCGTCGGCACCCGGCTCGATCAAAATCAGCTCTGGTTGCGGTCGTCCCACGGAACCTTATGGAATTATCGTCCGGACACGCGTCGCTGGACGGAGTTCCCGCTTGATCCGCAATCGGCCGTGGAGACGGTTCGCTTCGCTGGTGATCGGATCTGGGCTCACGAAGTCGCGGGTGGATTATGGATGGGGCAAGCCGACGCGACCGAGATCTCCGGTTGGCGGTTCACCAGTGCCTTGGCCGAGATCAAATCATTCGATGCCACCGCCGACCATCTCATCACAACGACCACGGGCTCACACGCCGCGGTGCGTGATCCGCATGCCGCCATGAATGTCCCGGCCAAAGCCATACGTGACTTTTCTTCCCGCGCCTGGATGAAAAACGACGACCGCCTGTCGTGGGCTGCCGCTCGGGATGACGCACTGGTGGCGGTGACACAATCCCGTTCGGCCGCACGCTATCAGTTGTCGACCCGGCAATGGGAAACGCTGCCCGCCGTTCCCGCGGGCACGAGCGATCTGTTCGCCGCCGATGAGTGGTGTGTCATTGGTGCGAAAGAGGAGCTGTTCCGACTGCAGAACAATCAATGGTCGGTTGTGACTCCGCGTTCGGAGACCACTTGGCGTGACGGCGAAACAACCCACACGATTGATGCTCAAGGCCGATGGTCCCGCAATGCCGACATTGCGCCGGTGGAGCCGGCCCCGCCGCGGGTGGCGACCACGTCGGCCGCTCCGCTCCGTGTCCATGCCGGAAAAACATGGCTGCTGCTGGAATTGTCCGATGGCAGCCTCTGGCGCTATGACGCCGCCATCATGGAGCTGACGCGCTTGATTCCCCCGGCCGTCACGGGACGGAAGCGGACCGGCTTGGTGACCGCCGCGAACGCCATTTACTTCCTGACGGAAGATGACCCGGCGGGGTGTTCGCGGGTCTCGAAGGACGGCCAGCTCACACGCATCGAACTGCCAGAGACATTGGCCAGTGTGGCGTGGGCACCATTGATTCATGCCGAAGGACTGCTGCTCGTTGGACCGCAAGCGGGTGTCATGATCGATGCCGACAACACACCACAACCGCTGCAAGGCGCGGCGCTCACTGCACACAAGTCGCAAGCCAAACCGATTGATGCGGCACGGCACCGGCAATCCGGCCACTGGCGCATGGCCAGTGAAACGGCTCAGGCCTCGTCGCGACTGGAATGTCAATTCGACACCGACTGGCAGCCGGTCCCGATCGACTGGATTCGCGGTCGTATGCTCTGGGATATCGTCACCGGCGGCTTGTCCGTCGCGAAGCACGTCGTTCTGGTGACATCGGCGGGCATCGTGATTCGTTCAGCCGAGGAGGCGGGACTTCCCCGCCAGTTTCTCCCCATCGACTGGTCGACAGGAGCGAATTCCGGCGGACGAGTCTGGTCACTCTCGGCAGACCAATGCCTCGTCCGCGCGAACGATGGACGCAAGTGGCATCTGAAGTGGAACGACACAGTACCGCCCCGTCTGGAACCGTACGTCCCGCCACCGAGTGCGTGGACCATCGGTCGTGAGGGAGAAAAACTCTCGTTGCGAGCAAACTTCGGACGCGGCGAGCCTCTACCGGTTCAGATCGATAAAAACGGCCGGCTGGACTGCGACACCGTGACGTCCGTGGCCGTCTATGGGGACTCCGCATGGCTGGCGACCGCGGCGGGACTGTTCGAATACGCGCTCGATCTGCAGGAGTTGCGCGACGTGCAACCGTTCGGAGCGTGCGAGCTCCTCGCGAGCGCTGACCGCAAGCGGCTCTTCGTCCGACGTGACGATGGCACGCTCCTGGAAAAAGACGGCTCCAAGTGGAAGCCGACGACCGCGAAGTGGAACGTCTTGGTCGCCGAAAGCCGTCTGTCGGATCGTCAACCGGGTGCGCCGCTGGAGTGGGAACTGAATCTTGGTCGAGACCGCACTGCGCCGCAGAAAGTTCGTTACGTCGGCCGCGCGCTGAGCATCGATACTCCGTTGCCGGCAAAGCGACTGCCGACCGAGGCGAGCGATGCAACTCGCGTTTACACGCTCACTTCCGAGGGACTTGTGATCCGGTCGCTCTCCGGTGAATGGATCGGTCTTCTACCGTTGAACAACGCCGAAGGACTCGCGTGGATTCAAGAGACGGATCAGAGCCGCGTGCTGGTCGTGCAGGGAGCCGATCGCAGCTGGCGAATCGATGAGAATGTCGCCGTCCCGCTGGAGAATGCCGCCGCGTTGAAAACGCCGCGCGTGATTTGGCGCGGCCGGGTTTGCCAGGGGATCGTCGATGAAGGGAGCCAACGAATCGAACTTCGGTCCGGAACCGAGGTCGTCGATGTGCTCGATCTGAAGGAACGCGGCTTCACGCGCGACCGTGTATCGGCCGTCCATTGGGACGGAACAGCGGCATGGTTGATCGGGCCGGCCACCATCGAGTGTCGCAAGGGTGATGGCATGACCCTCACTCACACAAACCCGCTCGGCCTTCCTGTACGCATCGTTCAGGAAGGCCACCGTGCGTGGCTTACCGATGACAAGCAACTGGTGGAACTCAAGCCGGATGGCAGCCTCGGGCGTGTGGCATCACTCGCCGACAGCAAAGTTGAAGAACGCGCTGCGACGTCGGCTTTCTGGCGCGGTGACACGTGGCGCATGGCCCGTGCTGGCAGCGCCACAGGCTTGCCGGCCGCGGTGGAATATCGCAACGCTGCGACTCAATGGTTACGTGGCGAATTGGACTCGACCGGCTTGAATTGGGATCGATTCCTGGCCGCGGCGGCAGCGGATCGGACGCTGGTCGTTTCTACCGCCGCCGGGGATTTCACCGTCGCATCCCATCAAGAGACAACGCTCGCCAATTGGCGGGTGATTTCACAGCCCACGGAGATGGTCACTGTCACAAAGCCACCAACGCAGTTCTGGACTAGCGCTGCGGGCGATCTGTGGAAACATTGCGGCGACAACTGGTTCCGCTATGATGCCGCCGGTCCGCAATGGTCCCCAGTCCCGGCATTGCCTCCCGAGGTGCAATCCGAACGCCAAGTGCTGAGCCGTTCACCACGATCGGCGTGGGTCAGAACTGCTGCTAGTGTCGAGTATGTCGAGCTGGACCAGGATCGCCAGCCGGTGCGCTCGGCACTGGCTTCCAACGGGACGTTGCCGAGTGCCTTCGTGCGCGCGGTGTTGCCGCTGGAGAAATCGCTGTGGTTGCTCACACAGCAGGATCTGCGGCAGGTCGATGCAACCACCGGCGAGCTATTGCAGGTCGGGTTTGCGGCCACCGATGTCACGCGCGGCGAATTCCGCGCGGCCCAATCCGAATGGTCTTTGCGGTTGCAACGTGGAACTGCGGATCAGGTGGTCCGGCTGGTCAATCAACGCTGGGATCCCGTCAATTTAACCGACAGTCCGTTCGCACCTGCTGCACAGGAATCCACGGCGGGGTTGATGCGCGTCCGGCCGACCGCCGATGGACTCACCGCCGAACTGCGAGAGACATCCCGCAGCGATCGCTGGCATCCGGTGAAGTTCGTGCCCGCGTTCAATCGGTTTGACTTTCAGGTCGCGCAAGACGCCGTCAGCAACGGCGAGCGCGCTCTCACCCGAACTGCCGCCGGTGTCGTCGCGTGGCAATTCATCGAGAATCAATGGCGTCTGGGAGCGTTCCATCCGTTGCGAAATCGGATTCTCGCACCTGCGTCAACGCAACGCCTGCTCGTTGGTGGGGCCGACAACCGCTGGGAAGAATGGGATGCACAAAACGAATGGCAGCCGACCCGACTCAGCGGCGATGAACTGGGTGTGATCGCACGCTCGGACCGCTGGAGCGTTCAACAAGAAGACTCGCGACAAGGGATAATCAGCGTTCAGGTAACGAAGAACCCCGCGGTGCTGACAGACCTCCCACTTGACGCCCGCGGGGATTTCGAATTCCGCCGTCCGTCGAGAATCGCCGCGACGGCTGACGGAGCGGTCTGGACGGCCTCACTCGGTTCGGTGACGCGGTACGCTGCGAATCGGGGAACAGACGGCGCGCCCGATTCACTCACGACGTTCGGCCGCCCCGCTGACAAGCCGGTGACCGATCTGTTTGTTGTGGCAGACGCCACGCATGCGGAGGTCGACGGCAAGTGGCTCCGCTTTCAATCACCGCGGGGTTGGGAAGCTGTCGACGATCGGACCCCGGTGGAGGAGCAACGGCGCGTGCTTGCGGACGGGGCGTTCACCAGCTGGTCACGCGGTCCGAACGGGCGTCTGGTTGGAACGATGAAGGTCGGCGATACAACCCGGCTTGCATCCGAGTGGGATACAACCACCGGCCGCTTCCGGCACGATCAGGTGCAATCGGCCGCAGCTACGGCTCAGGGGGTGTGGTTCACGCATCCCGCTGGTTTGTCACGTGTCTCCGTCAAAGACGGTCACCGGGATGTGTCGCTATTGATGTCGACCGCCCCGAAGTTGCTCGACGATCGACGGCTCGGAGCATGGCTGGTGGAGCATCCCGATACGCAGCAGGTCACAAAGCTGGAATGGGATGCCGACAAAGCCGAACTTGTCGAACTGAAGGACACTTCACCATTGGTCGCCGGTCCGGAGGATCGTTTTCGCGACGCGGAGTGGCACTTCGACGCATCCGGCATCTCTTGGCGCGACCGTCCCGCGCGGTTAACCGGACAGCGTTTCGCTCACGATCATTTTCAGAGCCTGGCTCAAACGAAGAACCAGTTCATCACGGCCACACCGGCGGGGATGATCGTCTGGGACCGCACGACATCCCCGTGGTCGATCACTGCGACGATTCCACCGCCCCTCGCCGACGGCAACTGGACCATCAACGTCGAGGACACACAGTTGCGGGCAATCGAGCGCACGTCCCAACGCCGGTTTGAATGGACGCTGCCGGACGGGCCTTGGCGCGAAGTCGGCGCGGGTGAAACGACACGGACACTGGTCGATACCGCGCGCTGGACGTGGCAGCAGGATCTGCAGGGACGCATTGCCGTTCGCCTGCACGCCGCGGATGAGCTGGTGGAAGATCCGCTGGTGAATCGCGACGGACGCTTCCCGTGGGATGATGTCACCACAGTCTTGAGCGACGGGGACGATGTGTGGACCGGCGGACGGCACGGCATTGTCCGCCGGGCGCTCCAAGATGGTGAACCACGGCGCTGGTATCGATCCGGAAGCGACGGCGATCAGTCCCGACCGTTCGGAGCGATCGTGCAGCTGGGACGGTTCGATGAAAAAGAGCATCCCGTCGCCTCGTGGGATGCTGCGGACCGTGTGGCATCGTCATCACTGATGGCACTCGATGAGCACGGCGGCGTCTGGCAATTCAAGGGCTCGCGCGACAGCGGCGAATGGCGACTCCAGAAAACGAACCCGTGGTCGATCGCAGGCGGTCAGCGGCAGATGCACCATCCGCTGCTGGAGTCGTTCCTCGATCAGGAAGGCCAATTGCGTCTGCAATACACTGCGACGTCACCAGCCATCCCGGTGCTTCGATCCGGCCGCCTTTCGTTGGATACCGTCCGCGACATCACGTTGACGGATGACGGACAGCTGATGCTCGCCACATCGGCCGGAGTGGTTCTCGCCGGTCGAGAGACGGCCGCGTTTCAACGTTTGTGGACCGATTCGACCAATCCGCAGGAGCTGCGGGACGCGCGGCATCTGGTGCGGGCGCGGTCGGTGCAGGATCAAGATGACAACCCACTGTGGGTGCGTGACGCCTCCGGAGTCCGACATGAATTCGATCCGGCATCACAGCAATGGCGACGGCTGACCGATGTCGCCGACACGCCGGCGTGGGATGAACGACTCGTTCACTCCGATCTGTGGACCTGGGCCCGCGACAGCAACGGCATCAGCGTTCAAATTCATCCGGCCGGGCCCGCATCCGGTCCGTGGTCGCTGTTTCATCGCGGCCAGTTCAGCTTCGATGTGCTGCGTGATTTTCGCTTGCACGAGGATCAACTGGTCGCCGCGACACCGGGGGGCATTGCGTGGTTTGAAGCGGACACCATGCAACTGCAGCGTCTGGATCGTTCACATTTCGACGCCGACACGGGGCTCGCAAAGCCCTTGTTGACGGTCCTGCATTTCGCCGGGGATGGTTCGCTCGACTGCTTCGACGAAACGCACCGTTATCGCTTCCACGGAGGGCAGTGGACCGGCAGCCTCGGACAGGAACGCATTGCGGAACACAGCTTCGCGAGTGACAAAGGGCACTGGCAGGTGCAACCGACACGCGAAGGGACGGCCGGCGGGTTTCAGGTCCTGCAGTTTGACCCGCAGGGGCTGCTGATTTCGGAACGGCGGATCCTGCGCGGCGTCGAGGAATCCCGATTGAAACGTGTGGTCCCCGGCGCGGAACGGTTGTGGCTGTGCCTCGACCGCGGCGTCTACTTCGTGGATGCCCGCCCGTGATGCAGGAGCTGGAATTATGACGCCGCAAGCGCGATTCAAAGTTGTGCAGATCAGTTTCGTGGGATTGCTCACGGCGGCGGCCATCGTCTGGTGGTGGCTGCGACCCCCTGCGGCGACAGCGGGACCCAAGGTGATTGCGGCGATCGATCAGATCGGTCAGATCCGCGGCGCCATTGCGAGCACGCTTCAAGCCGTGCGGCAGCTGACGACGATCGACGGACAGACCTCGACGGAGGTCGTGGTTCAGCGACGGGAAATCGTCAATGGCATGATCGTGGCTTGTGATCGTCTCGGGCGTTCGGTGAAAAGTTCCGATTCCGAATGGTTGCCCGTCGCCGATTCCGTGATGCTGCTGTCGAAAGCCCAGGAACTGGCCGAATGGACGTTGACCAAAACCCCCACAGTGCAGGTGACCGGTGCGGAGGCGGCGGGGATTGAAAGTCTCGAAACGAATCCCGACCGGACCGGTATGACGGCGGAAACCATTGCTGTTGTCGAGTCGCGCGCGGTGGCGTTGCAGAACGACACCGATAACCTGTTCGTCACCGTGCGCCAGTCAGCATTACGGGCCGCGTTTTCCCGCGGGATGTGGCTCGGGCTCGAAGCCCGCGACTATCTGCTGATGTGCGTGTTGCTGTCGTCGTTGCTGGGACTCGTCATCACCTGGCAGGCAGAAGCGCACTGGTTCACCCCGCCGGCGCAGGCGCTGGAAGCCGAGTTGCGACTGCTGGCGAGCGGTGAGCCGCGTCTGGCCGTCGATCGCTGTTTCGCCCGCTCAGGGGAACTGCTCAAACTGGCGGATACCTTTCTGATTCAATCCGAGTTGCGGAAAGGAGGCGGCGATGTCGCGAGCAGCGCTGTTGCCGAATGAGTTCACGCAGGCCGTGGAGTTGCCGCAGTCGCGCGATGATCAGCCGGAACGATTGACGGCGTCAGTCGCCGCGGCCCAGCAACGCCGGCACGCGGGTTTGCTGTCGCTTCATCCCGAGGCTTACGCGGTTCCGTTGGAGACAGCGCTGTTCCTCTATCGCCGTGATCCCAAGCCGTCGCGACCGCTGGTGTTGTCGGCGTTGTCGGGTCTTGAAGAGGCCGTGCCACTGACGGCGCTGGCGGCCGCCGCGCGGGATGCGTGGGAAGCCCGCGACTGGAATCTGCTCGGGCAGCTGGCTTTTCGTTTTGATCTGCGCGAGTCTGCGGCGGCATGGACGAACTGGCAAGAATTGGCGGCAGTGATTTCGACTTCCGACGAGGAAGCGGCACCAGCCTCGTCGGAGCGTTCGGACGAAGAGCTGGAAGGTGTCGCATCCCTGATGGCAGCGTTTTTTCGTGCGTTCGATTTCGAGCGCGGTGCGATTCCTGCCGATGGCTATGTCCGCGCGGTGCTGGGGTACCTTACGAGCTTGCCCGAGCATTTCGTTCCGCCGCCGGCGTTGCAAATTGATGGTGAAGCACCATCCCCGGCCGACTGGAGTTTCTGGCACGCGTTCACCCGCAGGCATCCGCTGGCATGGCAGTCGGTGACTGGCGCGTGGGAGGCACTGAGCAAGATTCAGCGCCCGTTTCTGTCGCGGGTGATCGAGCAGTTGCGTCAGCCCGCGGAAGGCAAGCTGCCCCGGCAGCGACGGCTCCGGAATCCATTCGCCAGTCTTGCTGGGAAGACTGCACTTGACCCACGCCGCCGCCGCGCGTCTGCACGGGCTCGTAGCGAGCTAGTTGAGCGTTCCGAAGGAGGTCAGTCATGACATCCATTCCGCGGCTATGCATTATCCTCGGCACATGGAGCGGTCTCGCGCTGGGTGTCACGAATCCTCTGATGGCCCAGTCTGCGCCGGATCTGGTCGCGCTGGCTACGTCGCCGGAAAGCGACGAGGTGCTGGTCAAGAAAGATCAGACGCGGTTGAAGGGACGTATTCGCTCGGTTAGCGATTCCAGCATCAACTTCAAACCGGCCGGCGGATTAGCCCGGCAGCTGGATAACGACGGGCATGTCATTGTCACGTGGTTTGGCGTGACCAATGCCAAATTGGTAGCACAAGCGGCCACTGACCGAGTCCTGCTCGTCGACCGTCTGCTGCAGCAGGTGTCGACGGGCGATGGAAATGAAACCGATCTGATCGCGAAGATTCAACGGACTCATCAGGAAGTGACCGATCTGCTCGATGCCATCCCGCGCTTCGAAAATCAGCAGGCCATTGATGACCTGCCGTTGAGCATGCGTCTGGCCGCCGAGCATGCCCGGATCTTGCGGCTCCCGACCAAGGGGACTTCCGCTCGCCCGGCGCTGGTGGATCGTCTAAAGGCCGCCGGTGATGCCCGCAAGAACATCGTCAGTCTGCGCAAACGGCTCTCGGTCGTGGAAGTCGCGCTGCAGACGCGGCGATTCAAAGATGTCCAGCGCGATGGTCCGGTGTTGATCCAGGAGATCAAGGAACGGCAACAGATCCTGCGGGACCAGCGGGCTTCCATTGAGGGCTACCAGGAGTTCCGCACGGCCCTCGGACTGCTCACCGAAATGGCGACGTCGCTCGCGGAGAACCAACCCCTGCTGCTCCGGCAGCCAGCGTTAGCAACGCTCGATCAGGATCTCGCCGCGATGAGCGACGTGGTGCGCCCCGCGGATGCACAACTCGCTGAGCTGCCAATTCTCGGAAAACCCGTGATTGAGGCGCTCGCCGCGGAGTTCCAGTTGTATCAGGCCCACATCAAACGCTTCACACGCTATCGGGAGCTGACAGACGAACTCCGCACCGTGATGACCGGTTTCGAGAACCTCGTCACGCGCACGACCGCACAGGCCACCGTCAATGAAGCCCAGCTCGCCAGCCAGATTGCGGCTCACGAGACGCGTCTGAAGAGTCTGATCGGGGCGCTCAAATCGCAGGAACCACCGGACTTGGCGACGATCGCCACGCGCGAGTCCGAAGAGTTCACCCGGCGATCACAGGAACGTTCGGCGTTATTGCTCATGCGAAAAGTTGACATGCCGCGTATCACGCAGGAGCTGCGCGGGCTGTCGGACGTGCGCACGCGCACGGTTGCGCGGCAGATGCTGACCGAACTCGAAGCGCGGGCCCAGCGCCTGCAGCACTATCTCGATCAGAATCGACTTCCGCTGCCGACGGACCAGACCGACTGTCGCAACATGCTGCAGATTGTGAAGGCGAACATGGAGCGACTTACGTCGCGGATGCAGGAATTCGATCTCAACGAAACGCGTGATGAATTCGTCAAGCAAACCACGCTGATGGATGGTTTTCTCGAGAACGCGGTGGACTCCGAGCTCGCGGTGCTGGTGAACCGTCTGCAGCAAGTCGAAAAGGCGATTGACCAGATCGAGCAGGGATACCGGAAACGACTCGAAGGTGCTGCTGCCACCGCGACCGGATCCGAAGTCTTGCTCCGGGACTTTTCCAAGTCAAAAGAACCGGCCTCCGAGGTGATCGAGTTCCTGGCGCTGCGACAGGAACTCGATCACC
>DASRYX010000128.1:0-2578 GCA_035686985.1 Planctomycetaceae bacterium
CGTGTAGAATGCAGGAACGCACCCGCACCGTTTTCCAAGGGGCTTTGAGCATGTCTACCGCAACGGCCGCCTCGCCGATGGCCCTGATGACGGCGGAAGAATATCTTCACCGGGCCCCTCGCGATCAGCCGTCCGAGCTCATTCGAGGAAGAATGGTCGTCATGAACCCACCGTTTTCCGCTCATGGATATTGGTGCGCTCAGATCACGCGAATCCTGGGAAATTATGTTGAGGAGCACGAACTGGGGCGCGTGATTGGAAACGACGGCGGAGTCGTTACGGAGCGTGATCCGGATACCGTCCGCGGAGCGGATGTCGCCTTCTACAGCTTCAAAAAAGTCCCACGGGATTCGATTCCCGAAGGGTATTGGCCGACGCCAGAGTTGGTCGTTGAAGTCCGTTCGTCCGATGATCGCTGGCCGCAGATTTACAAGAAAGTTGGCGAGTATCTCGACGCCGGCGTCGTTGTGGTCTGTGTCGTCGATCCGCCGACACGAAGCCTGCATGTTCTCCGCGCGGATCAGCCCGCGCAGATCCTGACCGAAGCGGACACGTTCACCTTGCCGGATGTGCTGCCCGGATTTGCCGAACTGGTCTCACGCATCTTTCAGTAACACTCGTCAGCGGAAATGCAGAAGCCGGGCGTCCCAAGCAGACGCCCGGCTTCACGGATTTCCTGGCTCTTGACCCTGGACTCTCAGCCCTTCTTCGACAACCGCTTTTCGATCGCCTTGATCTGGTCGCCGCAGGCTTTGCGGGCTTCGGTGAAACCTGCCACGGTGACGCTCGGTTGCTTCAGATAGTTGAGCACGATCGCCTCGGCGACAGCGATTTCTTCACACACGCCGGCCACTTCACTCGCGATTTCATGCGGGATGCTCGTCACGCCGTTCAAATCGCCGTGCAGTAAATCGCCCTGATAGACCGGCATCGCGCCGACTGTCACCGGCACGCCGACCGCGAGCGTGTGACAAAAACCGTGGGCGGCGATCGTCCCGTTCGTAAACGCCGGGAAATCGAGCGCATCGACTTGAGCCAGATCACGCCCGGCTCCGGAGGTGATCAATCCCTTCGCCCCGAAGCGCTTGTAGGTCGAGCACATCACCTCGCCGAACGTCGCTGACGCACACGGTTCATCGAGATCCTGGAACACAATCACCGGCGGTCCGGGGAGGGACGAAAACGCGTCGAGCTGAGCCCCGATGCTGCTGTAAGCATCGCCGCCGCGCGGGGGCGACATGCTGCGGAAGGTCGACGTCAGGGCGTAGCCGACCATCGGCGGGAGCCGCGGAAAGCACGCCTTGATGGAGCCGTTCATATAGCCCCGGTTGCGGGGATACAGGTTCCACAATTCCACGGCATTGCACACTGTCGGCGAGTCGTACTTGCCGAGTTCCGCGAGTTGAGCCGCGGTCAGGCCGGGACCAGTCATGGATCGAATCCTGCAGGAAAGTGAGGGAACGGGATCGCATTCGGATCAAGGAATGCGGATGATAAACCATCGGTGAACACGGCGAAAGCGGGCCGGTTGCTGTTGATTTCCCGTCTCCGGATGCGTTCTTCATTCCAGGAAGATTTGCGCACAGAAGAGGGCCGATCATCATGCGGGGAATTCTGATCGGGCTGGGGATGCTGTTGACCGTCCCGGCGATGGCCGCGCCGCCCGCGGTGAAGAAGCCCGCGCCGTCGGCGACCAAGAAGGCGGCGGGAGGTGCCGTCGTCGATGTCGTCGCCTTGCGCGCCGGCCGTACGTTGCGCGGGGCGATCCTCCAACATCGCGCCGATCGGTCCGTGACGATGGCGGTCTCGCGCAGCTGGTTGAAGACGGCGAATCCGGAGCTATTCGAAGAATACGACGCCGCAAACCTGACGGCCCAGCGCGAAGCGTGGGGGCAGGCACGTGACCGATTGAAAGAGTTCCTCGCAACGCCGCCGGAGTCGCAGCGACTGACGTTTTTCCTGCAGAGCGAACTCCAGCAACTGGAAGATCGGCTCGCCGCGGAGGATCCCAAGCGGGCAGATTTCATCTGGGTCGAATTGCCCGGAGCTCAAGTGGCGAAAGTCACCCCGGCCACGCCCGAGCATCAACGCCTTGCCGTCATCGCCTGGAACGAAGGCTTTGTCGAGATCGAAACCCAGGACGCCGCGTCGCTGCAGCGGGAGCTGACGAAACGAAAGATCAAATTCGACGGGCCGACGCCCGATATTTCATCGCGACTGCCAGCCCGGCCACAGGATGACCAGGAATGGTCGGCACGACTTGCGGTGATCGAGTACGTCCACAGGCAGCCGCTCGATTTTCAGGGTATGGGCGACATGCTGGTTCCCGTCGGCGGCGGCCAGAAGCCTGATCTCGCAATCATCTTCCATAAGCTCATGCACCAGCAGATGAACTCGCTGATGAGAGACCTGCTCAACGATCGACCACGGCTAGAACCCGTGAAACCCGATCGCGAATCGTTCGCCCCGGCGATTGCCACGGCGGAAGCCCAGGGCGTGCGCGGCTTTCGAGTCACCCGACTGGAGATGGAACCGGACCGCAACCGCGTCGGTGTCGAAACGCGGTTTGTCGCTAAGC
>DASRYX010000129.1:0-6761 GCA_035686985.1 Planctomycetaceae bacterium
CGCTGGTCATCGCGTAGTCGGTCAACGCCTGGAAGCAGTAGCCGTGATACACACGGGCTTCTTCCGGGAACTTCATCGTCCGCCAGTCGGTGACGTACTGATGCTTCTTCCATTCGGTTGGTTGCGCTCCGAGGTCCACCGCCGGGAGTTGCGGATAGGTCGCCGCGAGGTCGAGCGTGGCATCCATCTGCAGCCGGTGCGCTTCCACCAGCCGGCCGACGCGGTCGAAGAAGTCGGCTTCCAACCGGCAGGCATACGCCCCGTCTTTGGCATCGGCAATCGCCCGGGCCCGTTGCGGCCGCGGCAAGTGGAACCGGAATCCCTGATGCACCGTCATCTTGCGAACACCGACCACCTTGCGGTCATCCGCGGCGAGCAGCGTCGCCGATTCCGCCATCGATTCCAGTCCGACCACCGCCGGCAGAATCGGCACTCCCTGATACCGGTGTTCGAGGAGGAACGGCTCCACCGCCGGATCGAACAACGCCTTGCCAATCACCCGCGTCGGGGTCAGGCTGCTGATCGTTTCGATCAACGGCAGGGCTTTGACGAGCGGATCACGCCGCTTGTACTCGGCCTTCGTCGCCGCGTCGGGCATCGTGCCATCGGTGTCGATCATGTCCGGCTTGTCGAGGTACAGCACTTCCCCTTCGAGCGCTTCGGTCAGCAGTTCATCGATGACGTGTGCGGCCCCTTCGAGCGGCGGCATGAAGGCGAGGTTGCTCGACTGCAGCGCGATCTTGCTTTCCGGTCGCGCGGCCATGCCCACGTCAGCCCACGGCGGCCAGTGCATGCCGACGGCGGAGACTTCCGGCCGGCGGACCCGTACCCAGTCGCACATCTTGCAGAGCATGTCCTGGGCCATCGAGTAATCGGCTTGGCCCATGCCGCCGAAGCGGCCGCTGGTCGAACCGAACCCGACAAACCAGTCCAGCGGGTCGAGCTGTGTGAGCTCCAGCATCGCGAGCCCGGCGTCCATCTTCACCTTGATGGTCGCTTCCACCAGTTCGCGTTTCTTCTTCTCGAACTTGCACGCGGCCTCGAGACCGGCTCCGTGGATGATCCCGTTGATCGGGCCGGACGCTTTACGGATCGCGTCCAGTGTCGCCCCGAGCTTCGTCCGGTCGGCGACATCGCAGGCATGGTAGTGGACGTCGATGCCATCGGCGCGGAACGACTGCAAGGTGCGGTCGATCTCGATCGCGCGTTCGGTGTCTTTCCACGTATTCGCCGGGTTCTTGCCCGCCGCACGAGCCTGGTCCATCACGGTCCGCTTGAGGGCCTTCAGGCCTTCTTCGGTAAGGTTCCGCCAGCTGGGATCGATCGTCGGCTGCGTCGTCGAACCGAGCAGGTGCATCGTCAGGCCGAACCGGCGACCAAGTTCCCGGGCCACCACCGCGGTGACACCGCGAGCGCCACCGGTCACAACCCACACGCCGTGCGGAGTCTTGCCGCCGAGCCGTTGGGTCGACGCCGGTTGTGGGATCGCCTTCACGATCGAACGATGACCACGCACCCAGCCGACTTCCAGCGGCCCCTGTCGATGCGAGACTTCTTTGTAGATCGCATCGACCAGCGCGGCCGGGGCTTCTTCAAACGGGGCGTCAATCACTTTCACCAGCATGTCGGGCAGCTCACGACGGATGCCTTTGAACAATCCGGTGATGCCGCCGCCTTCGCAGCCGTGTACGCGTCCACAGAAACCGAAGTCCCCGCCGAGGGCCGTGACCCCGACCATCGTCGCGGACTTGAGGGCCTTCGCTTCCTGCAGCAGTTGCGTCCACCGCTGCAGCACGAAGAACGGCGTGACCGCACCAATCTGCCGGCGTTCCTGCCAGCCGTCGACACTCGCGATCGCCGACCCGTCGTCGCGGGCGGTGGTCACGAAGACGTGATGGATCGGGCCTTCGCTCCACGCGGCATTCAGGGCCGCCACCGCGGCATCGACATCACCCTTGCCGGGCAGCGTGTGAACTTTCACACCATCCGCCTGCAGCCGTGTTCGCAGCGATTCAGAGAGCTTGTTATCCCCGAGAATCGCTGCCGCACCGGTCCACGCGGGCTTCGTCGCCGCTCCCGCGGGCAGCGGAGCGTCTTCCATCCGCAGCACATGGCGTTGCACGATGCGCTGTTCTTCCGCGGGCAATCCGGCACGAGCTTCTGCCTGCGCGGCGCGGCTCGGTCGGCTCACCACCGGAGCCGGAGACGACGCCGTCCGCGCGGCTTCTTCCATCCCATCCGAGGGTTCGTTGTGGCTGAAGAGTTCGTTCAGATCGAGCCGGAAGTACTTGTCGATGATCTCGCCTGAGCGCGGTCCCGGCGTGACGTAAATCTCGCCCTGTTCCGGCCGCATTACGATGCTGATCTGGTTATCGACCCGGCGGATCGTGTTCATCGTCGCGTGGGGCGTGAGCCGTCCGCGGCCGAGGTCATACCGATCACGCAACGCCTGCTGCGCCATCTCCAGCGTGACACCGCTCACTCCGTCACCGACCAGCTGGTTCAACCGGTTGAGGCGGTGTTGCGAGTGCTCCGGAACATCCGCAATCGGCGGTTGCAAGAGGCAGTGATTGGTCGTGAGGACCGCCTTCGGGCCATCCTGCACCTGCAGTGTGCCGCCGTCATATTCGACGTAGCACAGCCGGTCGGTCGGATGATGGCTGATGCACAGGCTCCACGCCCCGGCCCGATCGATGCTGCGGAGAATCGTCAGCGCGTCTTCGATCGTTTCGGAATGTTCGAGGATCCGTTTCACCACCACCGGGTGGACCTTGCCCACCGCGGTCGATGCCCGGCGCGGACGATCGAGGAGCAGCGTGCTGCTAACGGCGATCCCCGCGGCATTGATCCCGTTCAAACCCCCGGCCTGACCGGCGACGCTGAACGTCACATGCGGGATGCCGTTGGCCGGACGACGGACCTGCACAATCCTCGCGATGCAGTCGGGCAGCGTCAGCGACAGCGGCGAATCTTCATTCACCGCGTGCACCAGACCGTGCACTGGGTTGCGTTCGCGGGTGTAAGCGAACTGTGTACAGCCGGGGACGTAGTCGGGATACATTCCCAGGTTGTGCGCAATCACCGCGGGAACGGGCAGTTCCGCACCATCCGCGATCCCGTGCAGTTCTTCGAGTTCCTGCTCGCCGAAGTACATCGTCGGCTTGGCGAGGGCTTCGTCCAGTTCCGGGATGTTCTGCAACCGCGGACCGAGCATCGACGCATAGCGGGCCATGATCTGCTTGATCTCGGCCGACTGGCTGCGGCCATGCTGGAAGCCCATCTCGTACGGCGACCCGGTGAGGGGCACCACGCTGAACGCATCGGGCAATTTGGTGATCGTCGTGTCTTCGACCGTTTCGGTCACTACCGCCGCGGGTTGTTGTTCGACAACCGCTTGCGGTTCCGCGACCGTCACGGCTTGCACCGCGGGTGTTGTACCCGCCGGGGTCTTGGTGACAAAATCCAGCAAACTGTTGAGCGTACGGAAGTCATCCAGCGACAGGTCCTGCAGCGAATCGGCGAGATGCTTCATATCGAAGTTCTCGGCGAGTTCTCCGATGAGCTGCGCCTTCTTGATCGAATCGATGCCGAGATCGGCTTCCAAGTCGGCTTCCATTTCCACCATGTCGGCGGGATAGCCCGTCTGGTCGACCACGAAGTTGATCATGAATTGTTGGACGGCACCGCGATCCATCGTCGAGACCGTCGTCGGCGCGGCAGTCGCTACTGCAACCGGTGCGGGTTGTTCCACCACGGTCTCAACCACCGCTTGGGGCTTCGCCTCCGTCACGGTTGCCACCGTCGGTGTCGCACCTGCTGGGGTCTTGGTGACGAAGTCGAGCAGGCTGTTGAGCGTACGGAAGTCATCCAGCGACAGATCCTGCAGCGAGTCGGCGAGATGCTTCATGTCGAAGTTCTCAGCGAGTTCGCCGATGAGCTGCGCCTTCTTGATCGAATCGATGCCCAGGTCCGCTTCCAGGTCCGCTTCAAGCTCGACCATCTCGGCGGGATAGCCCGTCTGGTCAACCACGAAGTTGATCATGAACTGCTGGACGGCACCGCGATCCATTGTCGAGACGGCGGTCGTGGTCACCGCGGCAGGTTGCGGAACCGCCGTGATCGCCGCGACCTGCGGTTTCGTTTCCGGGACCACTTCCGCAGTGGATTCAATCACCGCCGCCGACGCACCCGCCGGGGTCTTGGTGACGAAATCGAGCAGGCTGTTGAGCGTACGGAAGTCATCCAGCGACAGATCCTGCAGCGAATCCGCGAGATGCTTCATGTCGAAGTTCTCAGCGAGTTCCCCGATGAGCTGCGCCTTCTTGATCGAATCGATCCCGAGGTCCGCTTCCAGATCGGCTTCCATCTCGACCATGTCGGCGGGATAACCCGTCTGATCAACGACGAAGTTGATCATGAACTGCTGGACGGCACCACGATCCATTGTGGAGACCGTCACCGTGGCCGTCACCACTGGTGCGGATTGCTCCACAACGGTTTCAACCACCCCTTGCGGTTTCGTGTCCGTCACGGTTGCCACCGTGGGAGTAGCACCCGCGGGAGCTTTGGTGACGAAGTCGAGCAAGCTGTTCAGCGTCCGGAAGTCATCCAGCGACAGATCCTGCAGCGAATCGGCGAGATGCTTCATGTCGAAGTTCTCGGCGAGTTCCCCGATGAGCTGCGCCTTCTTGATCGAATCGATCCCGAGGTCGGCTTCCAGATCCGCTTCGAGTTCCACCATCTCCGCGGGATAACCGGTCTGGTCGACGACGAAGTTGATCATGAACTGCTGCACAGCGGCCCGGTCCATCGCCACGATGACCGGTGCGGGAGCGACTTGCACCGCCTGAGCCACGGCAACGGCGGTGGTTGCGGCCGTTGTTGCGAACGAGGAACCGATCGCTTCGACGTGTTCTTCACGCACCGCGGGAACGGCGGCGATCACCCGGCGGGCCGGAGCGCTGCCCCCGCCGCGACGGTTCGTCGTCGCATCGAAGAACATCACCTTGCCCGGAGCAATCGGGGTCGTCGGCGCTGTCGGAGCCACCGGCCACAAGCCGACGGTTTCCAGCAGCCCGTGCAACCGTTCGAGCGCTTCGCGGCCCGTGTGCTTGGGCAGATCGGCGGAGATCAGCGACACCGGGCGGTCTTTCAGAATCCGCTGATTGAGTCGCGTGAGCACCTGATGCGGGCCGACTTCGAGGAACAGGTTCACGCCATCCGCGGCGAGCTGCTGAATCAGCTGCACATACCGCACCGGCGTGGTGAGTTGCTCAACGAGGTTGTTGCGCACCGCGTCGGCACTGGAGACGTAGTTCAGCGAGACGCTGCTGAAGAACTTCAGCTGCGGCACCTGAATCGCCGAGCGCTCGAGCGACGCACGGAACGACGGCTTCGCTTCCGCCAGCAGCGGGGTGTGATACGGCCGCGGCACATTCAGCACCCGTGTGGCAAACCCTTCGGATTCCAGCATCCGCTTCACACCCTGGATCGCATCGGCGGTGCCACCGATCACGGTCTGATCCGGGGCATTGTGGCTGGCGAGATACGCACCGCCCGGCATCTGCGCCAGCATCCGTTCGACGACCTCGAGCGACGCCGTCGTGGACAGCAGGCTGCCGCGTGTGCTTTCGCGCGATTCCACGGCGTTGGTCCGTTCCCGCGTGATCTCAATCGCATCGCCGAAGGTCATCGCCCCGGCGGCCACCAGCGCGGGGAACTCACCGTAACTGTGCGAGCTGATCACGTCCGGCCGCAAACCTTCACCCATCAGCACGCGAGCCACCAGTGTGTCGGCGATGAGCATCGACAACTGCGTGAGGAACACGTCCTGGCCGAGCTGCTCGTTTGGCGTCCACGCGAGGTCCGCAAACCGCGGGGCCTTGTGCTGGATGAGGATCGCATCGAGTTCCTTGACGATGTCGCGGGCGGCCTTGGATTCGTTCACGAGGTCATGCAGCATGCCCGTGTATTGCGAACCTTGGCCGGGGAAGAGAAACGCCACCTTCGGCCGCGATCCCGATTCCCGGAAGTAGACGCCCTGCTGTTCGAGCAGACCGTTCGGAGCCTGTCCGAGCTGATCGGACGCGAGCTGCAACTTCTTGCTCAGCGTCTGCGTGTTCTCGGCGACGATCGCCAGCCGCACGTTGTCTCGACCGTTGAAGTGATCGATTCCGCCGGTAGCGAACAACGGTTCGGCGTTGCCTTGCCACTTCGCCACTTCGGCTTTCATCGCTTCCAGTGACACCGCACCGAGGCGCACCGTTTTCCACTCGGTCGGTCCGACCACCACCGTCGGGGCCTTCGCAGCCCGCTGCGGCGCGGCCGGGAGATTCTGTCCCCCTTCGATCAGCATCGTGTAAACCGCGCCGTTGGGACCGCTGTTCGTCACGGCGGCGAGCGCTCTGCCTTGCGGCAAGGTGGCATACAACGGGTGCTGTTCCTGCGGAACCTTCAGGCTGTCCGCATGCGAGGTGATTTCCGGCAGCGGCTGATCCATCCCAGGCGTGCGCGGGACCTGCCCGTGTTCGAGTTCGACCACCGCCTTGATCAGCGACACCATCCCCGACAATCCAAGCGTGTGACCGATCTGGCTGATCGACGAGGTGACCACCGCTGGTACAGCGCGGTCTTCCGTTGTCAGCACTTCACCCAGAATCCGGGCTTCTTCCCGGTCGACGAGCGGGTTGCCGATCGACGCGACTTCCACCATGCCGATGGACTTCGCCGGCGTCATGCCCCGGTCGAGCGCCCGTTCGGTC
>DASRYX010000130.1:0-9143 GCA_035686985.1 Planctomycetaceae bacterium
GCGCGTGACCGTTCTTCAGCGCGAGTTCCATTGCCGCCCGCATTTCCTTTTCGACCTGCGGTTCAAGCACCTGATCCGCGTCGCCGATGCCGCCATGAATTCCGAGTACTACATCGGCCACCGTCGGATCAAACCGATCGGCCGCCGAACCCGTCGCGGTCATCGTCATCAGCACACACATCCATAACCGGGGCATGAAGGAACTCCGAGGGAGTTTTCGGAAGCGGTCGCCGTCGCGCTTCCGCTACCCGTATCGTACCGTTCCTGCAGGGATTTGTATCGTGCAGAAAAGTACGATCGAGAACGCTATACTGCTGCAAATCGTTCGATTTCGCACTCATCGGAGATTCGCTCATGCCCGCCCAGAAAACGACGGCTTTCGGGCTGTTCTTGCTGTTCATGACCACGGTGGTTCACGCGGAGGTGGAATCGGGGCCGAAGGTCGGGGACACCGTGCCAGCGTTGAAAGTGCAGGCCGTCAATAACGGGGCGCTCGCCGATGCTGCGGATCTCGTGGCGAAGCGCGAAGACCAGGAGACGGTCTACGTTTTTCTGCCAAAGTCGAAGTTTGATCGCCCGGTGGGGCGGTTCGTCAAAGCGCTGGACACCGCGATGCAGAAGCGACAGATGCTGCATCCCAATCTGCAGATCGTGCTGGTGTGGATGACTGATGACGTGACGTTGGGGGCGACCCGCACGAATGCGATCCAGACGTCGCTGCAATTGGCGGCCAGTCAATGGACCGTGTGGAAAGACGAGGCGACGAGTCCCGAGGGCTGGGTGATCAGCGACAAGGCCGCGGTCAGCGTGATTGTCGTGCACAAGAAAAAAGTGCAGGCGACGTTCGGGTATGATTCGGTCAATGACACGGTCGTGCCGACCATCGACGCGGCGGTGGCGAAGGTCGCGCCGTAAAGAGGTTAACCAGCCCCAGCGCCAGCAAGGGATTCTTTCGACGATCGCAAATCAGAATCCGTTGCTGGCGCTGCGGGCTGGTACGGACTCAGCTCCACGCGCCGATTTCTTCCTGCAACTGGCACCAGCGGTCTTCCGCTTCGGTGAGTTGCTTCGCGACCTCTTCGACTTCGTTGTGCAGCCGCAGGGCTTCTTTCGCGTTGGTCTCGTTCATCAGTTGCGCATTGAGCTGCTTCTTCTGGTCGTCGAGCCGGGCGATCGTCTTTTCGAGCGTCGAGATTTCTTTGCGGGTATCGCGGTCGTTGCGTTTCGCCGGGGCGGACGAGGCTTTGCGTTCGGCGATCAGCGCGGCGGGCACCTTCGCCATCTTCGCCTGCTGGGCCTCGCGCTCGCCGTCGTCAATTTCCTTGTTGACGGAGTAGAGGTACGCGTCGTAAGCCCCGTTGTAGTTCACGACGCGGCCGTCACGGACTTCGATGATGCACGTCGCCACGCGCTTCATGAAGTGGCGGTCGTGTGAGGTGAAGATCACCGTTCCCTTGTAGTTCGTGAGGGCGTTCGCGAGGGCTTCGACGGTATCGACATCGAGATGGTTACCGGGTTCGTCGAGCACCAGAATGTTGTAATTGCTGAGGAGCAGCCAAGCGAGACACAGCCGCGCCCGCTCGCCCCCGGAGAGGACCGAAATCTTCTTGTTGACGTGGTCGCCTTTGAACAGGAGCGCCCCGGCGAGATCGAGAATCTCCTGGGCCTTGGTTCCCGTCGCGGCGTGCGATTCGAGGAACTCCCATACCGTGCGGTCTTCCGGCAGCGTCGTGTAGACGTGCTGGGCATACACGCCGATGTTACAGCCGTAGCCCCACTTCACTTCGCCATCGAGCGGTTTCAGTGAATCGACGATCGTGCGCAGGAACGTTGTCTTGCCTTGGCCGTTGTCCCCCACGATTGCGGCGCGGGAGCCGTGTTCGATTTCCAGTGTGATGTCCGACGCCACGCGGCGGTCACCGTATCCAACCGCGACTTCCCGGCACCGCAATGCCGGTCCCTGACGCGGTTCCACCTGCGGGGCGCGAATGTTCGCCGTCGCTTCATCGGCGGCGACTTCGATCACTTCCAGCCGTTCGAGTTGCTTGCTCTTCGAGCGGGCCTGCGTCGCGGTGCTGGCGCGGGCCTTATTCTTGGCGATGAACGTTTCCAGATGCTTGCGCTTCGAGAGAATCGCCGCATTCGAGCGCTCGATGTGTTCGCGTTGTTCGCGTTCATAATCGAGGTACGCATCGATCTTGCCGGGGAACGTTGTCAGCTTCCCGCGGGATAACGCCAGCGTCTCGCTGCATGTCGCGCCGAGGAACGCCCGATCGTGCGACACGATCAGACACGCTTTCTGATAGTGCCGGAGAAAATGCTCCAGCAGAATCTGCGTCCGGAGGTCGAGGAAGTTGGTCGGTTCGTCGAGCAGGAGCAGATTCGGATCATGCAGCAACAGCGCCGCCAGTTTCACGCGCGTCTGCCAACCGCCGGAGAGTTTCGCAATCGGGCCGTCGAGGTACGGGCCCTTCAGTTCGAACTCGCCGGCGACTTCGCCACACTTCCAGTCGGGCTGACCGCTGTCGCGCATCAGGAATTCGAGCGCGGTTTCATTCGGCAAGAATGGATCATGCTGACGGAGATAACCGAGCTGGAGGTTTGGGTGCCGGATCACCTCACCGTGGTCGAGTTCTTCCTCGCCGAGCAGGATTTTCAGCAGTGTACTTTTGCCCGCGCCGTTGCGGCCGACGAACCCGACTTTCACATCGTCGCTGACAATGGCATCGGCGTCATCGAGCAGCACCTGGCTGCCATAACTCTTGGAGGCGTTTTTGATCTGAAGGAGGACGGCCATCCGCGAACAATCCTTGGGCAACCCGGCGGCGGGAACAAACGGGGAAATTGGGCGAGAACAGTAGTATCGAGTCCGCCGCCCGTCCGGTCAAGGACGGATTCAAGCAGGCGGATCCGCACGAAGAACGCGTCGATTCCTACCCATCGTGATCATCAGGCGACTGAACACGCCCACCAATGTGCGGTGTTCACCGCGAGGTGTATCACGCGATCCGAGAAAGGAGCGTAAGGGGCGAACTTCGGAAAGCCGAAAACCCCGTGCTGTTGATTTGCCGCACCATCATTGAGGTGAAAAGGCAACCTAGTTTTCCAGCACTCCCGCTTGGTCAACCTCTGGTCGCTTTGGAATTCGCAATGAATGCTGCGTCAACCGCTCCGTTTGTCACGGACGCCGCCGCTGTGATCGGCTTTGACGGATGGATCGCGCATTTCCGCGGTCTGCAACATCGTCATCAGCACGAGAACCAATCGCTGTCGGCTCGACTCGCAGAGGCCGCCACACGATTTGTTGTCGCGGAAAGCATCGGCAACCTCGAGCCGGACACTCATCAGATCGAGGACTTCCGTGAGATCCTTGCGACGATCGATCGTTCGATTGATGCATCGATTGACACGCTTGCGTTGCCGTCGTGTCTTCAGGGATTCCTTGGTGATCTCACCGCCGTGGCTCCGAGTGTTTCCGCAGTGATTGTTGAACCAGCGCCGACAGTTGCCGACGAGTCAGACAGCGACTTAGGCGTCTTCTCCGCTGATCCGGAAATGTTGTCGCTCTTTGTTCAAGAGGCCAACGAACACCTGGAGTCGGCGGAGCCGTTTCTGCTGCAGCTGGAATCCACGCCCGGCGACATGCAGGCCCTGGACGCCGTGTTCCGTGCCTTTCACTCAGTGAAAGGCACCGCGGGCTTCATGCAACTGGAGGCGATCGGCAAGGTCGCGCATGAAGCGGAATCGCTGCTGGATCTGGCGCGGGAAGGAAAAGTTCAGCTGGCCGGCGTCGTGATGGACCTCGTGCTCCAGACGCTCGACCACCTCAAGTTTATGATTGACCAGCTGCAATCCGCGCCCGCGATGGCTCTGAAGATGGCACCGGGGACACAGGAGCTGATTCAGCGTCTGAAAAATGCGGTTAACGGTTCGACCGTTCAGCCGGAAAGCGCAGTTCCCAGCCAACCATCGACAGCGGAAACTGCTGGACGGGAAGACGCCCATCCGGCCTTGGGAACGGCTTCCGCATCGACATCTGACTTCTTGAAAGTCGATCGCACGCGGCTTGACCAATTGATAAACCTCATCGGCGAACTGGTCATCGCGGATTCGATGCTGCAAAGCGCCCTCGCTCACCAGACCGGCGAGCAGGGACTGCGGACTGCGTCGCATGTGCGCAAAATTACCCGGGAACTGCAGGGGCTGAGTCTCTCCTTGCGGATGGTTCCGATTCAGGGACTCTTCCAGAAGATGTCACGGCTGGTGCGTGATCTCTCCCGCAAGCTGAACAAGCCGGTCGACCTGGAAACGTCGGGCGGCGAAACCGAGCTCGACAAGTCGATCATCGACCAGGTCGCCGATCCGTTGATGCACCTGTTGCGGAACTCGCTCGATCATGGAATCGAACCGTGTGCGGCTGATCGCGTGCGGGCCGGAAAGTCGGAACGCGCAACAGTCAAGCTGCAGGCTTATCACCAGGGTGGCTGCATCTATATTGAAATCATCGACGACGGTCGTGGACTGAACCGCGAGAAGATTGTTGCCCGCGCTCTGGAACGCGGGCTCATCGAAACCGCCGAAGGCATGACGCCCGCGCAGATCGATCAGCTGATCTTCGCGCCGGGCTTTTCCACGGCTGAGAAAGTCACCGATGTTTCGGGCCGCGGCGTAGGCATGGACGTGGTCCGCCGCAACATCGAAGCGCTGCGCGGTAGCGTCGACCTGCATTCCGAACCGGGCCAGGGAACGCGAGTCGTCCTGCGGCTGCCGCTGACGCTCGCGATCATCGAGGGCATGGTGGTTCGCGTGGGCACCGAGCGATTCATCATTCCCACCTTGAACATCCGCGAGCAGATTCGGCCGCGCGAACAGGATCTCGCGACCGTCGGCAAGGGCGGGCAACTTCTCGCCGTTCGCGGTCAGAACATCCCCTACTTCCATCTCTCGCGGTTGGTGAAGGTCAACGGTGCCGTTGCTGATCCTTGCGGTGGCATTATCGTCGTCCTCGATCCGAACGGCGACCAGTTCGGCCTGCTGGTGGACGACGTGCTCGGTCAGCAGCAGGTCGTCATCAAGCGACTGGGCGAGAATCTGGAACAACTGCCCGGCATTGCCGGCGGCGCTGTGATGCCTGATGGCAAAGTCGGCCTGATTCTCGACGTTCGCAGTATTAAAGAACTGGCGACGCGCGAGCCCGGTCTCGCCTGATTGAATTCCTCTTCCCCTTGTTTTTTCGAAGGAACCCCCGATGTCTGTAGCCCCCGTTGCGCCCGATGCTTCCCTTGCCACTGCGGCACTGGGTGGAAAATACCTGACGTTCCGGATCGCCGGTGATCAGTTCGGTGTGCCGATTCTGCAAGTCCGCGAGATCATCGGTTTGATGCCGATGACGCCGGTGCCTGGTGCTCCCGATGACATCAAGGGGGTGATTAATTTGCGCGGCAAGATCATCCCCGTGATGGATGTGCGCGAGCGATTCCATCTGGAAACCACCGCGGCGAACGATCGTAACTGCATCGTCGTCGTGGAGCTCACCAGTGATGGACGCAGTGTCGAGATGGGCATGCTGGTCGACGCTGTCTCCGAAGTCCTGAACATCAAGAACGATGACATCGCCCCGCCGCCCGATTTCGGCATGAAGCTCGACACCTCGTGCCTGCTCGGCATCGCCAAGACCGGCAAGGACGTCAAGGTGCTGCTCGATCTCGAACAAATCGTTTTCCGTTCGGCGTCGGATCTCGCCGCCGTCGAAGCCGCCGTTGAAGCCTGATTGTCCCCCTGTGAATTCCCAACTCCTCTCTCAGCAAAGGTCTCGTTTCATGTTCCGCAAGCTCAGTGTGTGTACCAAACTGGTCGCCTTGTTTCTGATGTTCGGCCTTGTACCCTGTGCCATTCTTACAGCGGTCTTGCTCCGCATGGCGGGAGAAATGAATGAGCCGACGATGCTGCGTCAGCTCGCCGTTTCGGCCGCTGACACCATCGATCGCAATCTCTTCGAGCGTTACGGCGATGTGCAGGCCTTCGGCTTGAATGCCGCGGTCCGCGATCGCAACGGCTGGTACAAAACGACCGAAGCCGAGAACCCGATCATCGAAGTGATGAATCGCTATGTCGATTGCTACGACGTCTACCAGCTGACGACGCTGGTGGATAAGACCGGCAAGGTCATCGCCGTCAACACGAAGGATAAAGACGGCAAGCCGATCAACACGCAAGCCTTGATGGGCAAGTCTTACGCCGACGCCGCGTGGTTCAAGGCCTGCTCTCAAGGGGCGTTCACGACGAAGCAGGCGAACACGGCGGAAGGCAACGACAAAGCCACCGGTACCTACATCGACGATGTGTACGTCGACGCCGATGTGAAGGCGGTGTATCCCACTGCCACCGGCCTGACGCTCGGCTTCTCGGCCCCGGTCACCATTGACGGTGAAGTCGTCGGCTACTGGAACAACCGCGCTGACTTCGGCATCGTCGAAGCCGTTGTGGCCGACTTCTATAACCGGTTGAAGGCCGACCAACTGGCCACCGCCGAGCTGACCGTGATTGACGGACAGGGACGCGTTCTCATCGACTATGATCCGGTGTCACTGGGCCGGGAAGAAGCCAACCACGATCTCGACAAGGTGGTTCTCAAGTTGAATCTCGCCACCAAGGACGTGGAATGCGCCAAGGAAAGCATCGCCGGCAAGACAGGCTCCGGCTATGCCAAACATTCTCGCAAAAATATCCAGCAAGCCACCGGATATGCCCCGCTGACCGGTGCCCTCGGTTTCCCGGGGATGAACTGGGCCGTACTTGTGCGGATCTCGGCGACCGAATGGGAATCCGTGACCGGGCTGACCACCGTCACCCGTGTTGTTCTGGCGGTGACGCTAATCACGGCGGTCCTGATCATGGTCACCGGGCTCTTCGTTGGCCGGAATTTCGCCAAGCCGATCCAGCTCATCGCCAACATCATGGATAACGTCGCCAAGGGTGACCTCACACCGCGGATGCACGGGACCTTCGGCGGCGAGTTTGCCCGCATGCAGACGAGCGTCAACAAAGCGTTGACCAACCTCTGCAGCTCAATGACACAGGTGGCCCTCACTGGTGAGCAGGTGGGCCGGGCGTCGTCGCAATGCCAGGCCAGCAGCCAGGCGATTGCCTCGGGTGCGACGGAACAGGCGAGCTCGCTGGAAGAAGTCGCCGCGAGCCTCGAAGAAATGACCTCGATGACCAAGCAGTGTGCTGACAACGCTCAGCAGGCCAAACTCCTGGCCGATGAAACGCGGCAGGCTGCTGAAGGCGGCGACACCGCCATGCAGCAGATGTCCGAAGCGATCGTGAAGATCAAGGCGTCGTCGGATCAGCAGGCCAAGATCCTGAAGACCATCGACGAGATCGCGTTCCAGACAAACTTGCTGGCGTTGAACGCTGCGGTGGAAGCCGCCCGGGCGGGTGATGCCGGTCGTGGCTTTGCCGTCGTCGCGGAAGAGGTTCGCAATCTGGCTCAACGAAGTGCTGAAGCCGCCCGCACCACCGCGGACATGATCGAGACCTCCGTGCAGAACTCGCAGCAAGGCGTCGAAATCGCCCGCAAGGTCGCCGAAACGCTGGGCAGCATTCGCAACAGTGCCCAGAAGACGAACGATCTCGTCGCTGAAATCGCGGCGGCGGCGGGTGAATCAGCCCAGGGCATCGAGCAGGTGAACCAGGCCGTCAGCCAGCTCGATAAAGCGACCCAGCAGGCCGCCGAATCGAGCCATCAATCGGCTACGGTTGCCGAAACGTTGAACCACCAGGTTGAAGAACTCGGCCGCGTGGTCAGCAACTTCAAGGTGAGCGACGACGCGACGCAGGCACCGACGGGACATCCGGCGGACGCGATTCTGCAACAGGTCGAAACCGCCCTGGAAGAAACCGCCGTGGCGACGGGTCGTGCCCGCAAGAAAGGCAAGCCGGCTGCAATGGGGGCCGCTGGTCGCCCGACTGGAGCGCAATTGATCCCGTTCGATGAGAAGTCGGACTTCTCCGACTTCTAGTCCTCGTTCGTGATGACCGGTGGCACGCGAAGTTCGTGTCGCGTGCCACCCGGTCACGACGAGATCCACTGCACCCGCTTCTGCGACCCGATCATTCGTGTGAATCATTCCGATGCGTGACAAAACCTTTGACACACTCCGCGAAATGGCATATCGCCAGTGCGGAATCGTGTTATCACCGCAGAAGAAGCTGATGCTCGCCTCGCGGCTGCGGAGGCGGATGGCTGAACTTGAGTTATCCACCTTCGAAGATTATCTGGCGCGGTTGACCAATGATGAATCGGGTGAAGAAACCCGGCATCTGGTCAACGCGATTGCGACACATCACACCTTCTTCTTTCGCGAACCCGAGCCGATCCAGTTTGTCGCCGATGAAGTCGTCCGGCGCGTTCAGCAAGGCCAGCAACGGATTCGCATCTGGTCCACAGCCTGCTCGAGCGGTGAAGAACCCTTCACGCTGGCGATGATGCTGAACGACCGCCTGTCGGAACTCGGCTACGACGATCTCGACCTCAAGATTCTTGCCACGGATCTGTCGACCCGCATTCTGGCGACAGCCGAAAAAGCAACTTACACATCCGCCCGAATCCATAGCCTGCCGGAACAATGTCTGCGCCGACATTTCCAGCGAGTTGACGGCGGCAGCGAACCCACCTGGCAGTTGAGCGATACCATCCGAAACATGGTTGTGTTCCGAAAATTGAATCTCGTCGACGCGACCTATCCCGTGCGCGGCCCGTTTGATGCGATTCTCTGCCGGAATGTAATGATCTACTTCGATGATCGCACGCGGCGGCATGTCATCAGTCGCCTCGAGCACGTTCTTCGTTCCGGCGGCCTGCTGGTTGTCGGCATGACGGAAACCGCTCTGGGCTTCTCGCGCCGACTCACGTTTGAGCGACCGGCTGTCTATCGAAACTCCAGTGCGAATCCGGCCGTGTCGTCCCCCGCCGAGTGCGTTTCTGAAGGAGCGTCCGCATGAAAACCCGTGTGTTAATCGTCGATGACTCGGCCGTCGTGCGACAGATGCTGGCCCAGACGCTGGGCCGTGACGCCGAGATTGAAGTCCTGGCAACCGCGCCGGATCCCTTTGTGGCGCGGGAACTCATCGCCCAGCAA
>DASRYX010000131.1:0-2800 GCA_035686985.1 Planctomycetaceae bacterium
GTGAGTGCGCAATAACGCTGCGAGCGGCGTTTCGGCAACGTTCCCTGTGATTTGCGGGGTGGCGGCGGTCATCTCGATCGGCTGGTGCTTTGACCAGCTGCCCGATGCCCCGCGTACCTTGGCGACTCCGCCTCCGGTCGAGCCCGCGACTGATCTGATCGCAGGCCGTTCGCTCGACGAGTGGCGGGAACTGATGAAGTCCGTTCCGGTTGATGATCCGGAGCGCAGCCAGTTCGTACCGGCATTAACGCAGATTGTGCAGTCGCCGCAGTTTCCGTGGTTCACGCGGCGACAAGCGGCGCTGACTCTCGGTCGGTGGGGCAGCGCGGCTGTTGACGCCGTCCCATTTTTAGAAGCATTGATTGAGGAGTCAGAGACCCACCCTGAAGAAGCCACGACCTTGTGGGCTCTAAAAGGACTCAGCCTGTTCGGTCCATACGCCGCCTCCGCCGGCCGCACGGTGGCGACAGTCGTTGTCGACGCAAACCAGCCGGAGGCTCATCGGTTGGCGGCGATGGAGTGCTTGTCCCAGATTGGTGACGCCTATCCTGCGGGAACGGCCCCATTAATCCAGATTGCACAGAATTCCACTGAAAATGGAGTCTTACAGCGCGGGGCCGTAGAGGCCCTCGGCCTGTTTCGCGGCGGAGCTTCCATAGCAATCCCCGCGTTGCTGCGCTGCCTGGATGATCCCGACGATGACATCCGCCGCGAAGCCGCGGCTTCGCTGGGACGGCAGGGACCCGCGGCAGAAATCGCACAGCCCGCGCTCCTGGACCTCCTGACCGGCGATGCTGACCCCGGTGTCCGTGACGCCGCCGGAGTCGCCCTCGCGCAGACCGGACCGGCCGTTTTGCCGTCGGTGATCACACTGCTTCATGTGGACGACGCCGAACTGCGACTCCGGGCCGCGCGCATTGTCGGACAACTGGGTCGCCGCGCAACGAGTGCCGCTCCCGAGTTGCGCCCGCTGTGGGATGATCCGGATGCAGCGGTGCGACTCGCGGCGCTGGAATCCTACTGGAAGACCACCGGTGACGGGGGAACCGTCGCGCCGCGGATTGCGGAACTTCTCACGAGCGACGAGCGCAATCTTCGGCGGCAAGCCTACTTACTGCTCAATACTCTCGGAGCGGCGCTCCGGTCAGCGGATCCCGTTTTGCAGCGTCAACTCGATCACCCGCGGGCGGAGGTCCGCTCGGTGGCGCGAAAACTCCTCAGCCTGCAGTCCGCCCGGTGACCCGAAAGCGGCGGAATCGGCCGGTGTGCCCGCGTGTTCTAATCCGCACACACGGAAGAAAGCGGAAAAACCGCATCTTCGTCACTATCGATACAGTTTACCAGGAACCCACGCCGATACCTTCGATGTGCACGACTTCCCGCGCTGGCGTGGGGTCGTCGCGGTCCGAACACCCCCAGGGATTGGGCAGGAACGGCGATGCGGACACGGCACTGGCTCAAATCACTGTTTAGCGGTTTACTGTTGGCCTCTTCGGCGACAGTGGCGGCGGCCCAAGACGGCCCCGTTGCTGATCCCGGACAGGTCTTCGGTCCCGCTAGCGGTTATCCACCCTACATTGACCCGGCATCTCCCCAGGCTGCCGGCTATGCCGTGCCTTACACGGGGATCGAACAGGCTGGCTATCCTCCCGAGGGGCTGTCCGCCTGGCCGCAGATATCACCGTATGCTGGCCCGGCGGTTGACCAGCACGTCAATCGCGGCGGGCTGTGGTTCAACGAGCAATACCGCGGGCCTGCAAAGATGTATGCCGTCTTCGGCGGCGGTATCACCAACTACGGTCCGCCGAGCGAAGCCGTTGTCGGTAACCCCCGGGCCCCCGGTTATTTCGTGGGTATCGTGCAGACCGGCCAGGGCAACCAGGCCGGCGGCGGCCTGATCAACATTTATCAGCAGCATTCCTGGTCCGACGTGGGCTACTCGAACCTGAGTGGCGGCGCGATGCAGGGCGTGGTGGGCTGGGACAATCCCGATGGTTCCGGTGCCTTCGGAACGGGTTTCTACTCGTCCGAGGGAAGCGCCAGTTACAACCATAATCCGCGTATCGGCGACCCGGACCGTCCGGAAGATACGCTCATCGCCGGAGCGGGAATTTCGTTCTTCGACGGCGGCTCCGATACGATCATTCCCCCGTCCGGGAATCAGATCAACGGCTTCATCATCCCGGGGGGCGGCACCCAGGGGTATGACATGAACTACAGCTTACAGTGGCAGTCACAAGCCTATGGTGCTGGTGTCGGCTTCTATTCTGCCTACCTCATCCGTCAAGATAAGTTCCAACTCCGTCCGTCGTTCGGCCTGCGATACATCAATGTCCGCGAGAACGCCCTCTTCCAAGGACAGGACAGCGGCCTCGTCTACTCGGTCAACATCACCAACACGGTCAACGGTGGGACGAACGCTCAGCGACGGTTCACTCCCACGACCGGCACGGTGACCGGCATTCCCGATGTCTTCAGCTCACGGCTGTATGCCAACACCAAGGAACAGTTAGCGGGGCCGGAAATCGGCCTGCGATACGACTTGGGCGGCGACAAGTTCAAGATCTATGGTCAATCGAAATTCGGCTTGCTCGCGAACCATTCAACGCGGGAAATCACTGGTTTCGGCATCGGCCGCTCGGCTCTGTTCCAGACGAACACGAACGGGCCGGGACGACTGTTGCCGGCGTCGCCCGCGATCCTGGAATTCACCCCCAGCGATGCGCAAGATCCTGATCACTCGCAGACGGCGTTCCATGATCAGGACACCACCACCAGCGCTTCTCCTACGTTCGAGCAA
>DASRYX010000132.1:0-3892 GCA_035686985.1 Planctomycetaceae bacterium
CCTTAGCCGCACCGTCGACAATCAGGTGAGCGGTCTGCCCAATTCGCAAGTCATCTACCGACGATTGCGGCAGCAGGGCGAACGCCTCGAATCGCTCCGCCGAGCCGACGAACCCGATCGTCGTTCCCGCGGTCACCCAGGCATCCTCATTTCGACTGTCACCCAGTGTGCCGCTCCAGCTCGGTAAGTGATCAGAGCGGTTCAACGATCGTCGTTCACCGGCTGGCCAAAAGACGCCGTTGATACTGGATCGCGGTGTTCGTCGTTCACGCTCATGAGCCGACTGCTTTTCCCGTTCGTGCAGATCGTGCCAGGTCTCTTCGGCCGCCCGACGTTGCAGACCGGCTTGCGGATCGACGAACTGCCGGCGCTCAAGCATTGCCAGCCGTTCTTGGGCACGAGCCGCTTCGGCGGCGATTCGGACAGCGTCGCGTTCGTGTCGCGGGTGATGAAACTCTGCAATCACCTCGCCCTCGTGCAGCGCAGTTCCGTCGGCAACGATCCTGATGAGTTGCCCCGCATCCGCCATTGCCACCGGCCGGGCTTCTGCCGGCTCCAGATAGACGGGAGCCATGATGCGGCGCGGCAGGGGCACGACGAGGAGAAGGGCTACCACTCCCAGCAGTACGGCTAGTCGCCAGCCGATCGTGCGTTGATCCCGTGATGAAGAGGTTCTCCACTCGCGGACGGTACCCGCCGTAGCGGCGACTCCCCCTGCGGCCAGTCCGAACAGGGTCAGCGCAATGAGCATCTGCGCGAGGACGCCGTATCCCTGCGGCTCCAGCCAATGATGGATCGCCCACAACAATCCGAATGTGACGAACAATCGGTAGACCATCGAGATCAGTGCGAACGCCGCCAATCCCCATTCATTCCGTGATGTTCTTTGCGCCAATGTAGAACCTGACAGAAGCGAATAAATGCGGCGTCGTAAAGCCGCGGCGGCCTGATGGTGCAGATTCGGCTGGTCCAACCAGTCGGCGAGCATGAAGTAGCCGTCATATCGCATCAATGGATTCAGGTTGAACACGAGCGTGCTGATGCCACAGATCAACACAACCTGCAGGCACAGGCTGTGAAAGGGCCCGGGGACGCTCGCCCACCAGAGCCACAACGCCGCAGCCGCCAACGTGATCTCGGCCAGCATCCCCGCAGCACTGATCGCGATCCGTTGCCACTTCGATCGTAGCAGCCACGCATCGCTCACGTTGCAATACAGGCACGGCGTGAAGACGAGCAGCATCACGCCCAACTCGGGGACCGTGCCGCCGAATCGTTTGCACGTCAACCCGTGGGCCAGCTCATGGACGATCTTCACCGCGGCGAGGACCACGGCGAGTGACCCCAGATCCTGCACCGTCCATTGCGCGATCTCTTCCGGCCAGCGCGCGAGGAACTCGTCGGCGCGTTGCCACCACAAACCCACGGCGGAAACCCACAATCCCATCGCGGCGAAGAGAAACCACGGCGAGAACAGCCACGCGCACCACGGCAACAATCCGGTCAGAAAGCGATCGGGATTCACACCCCGAAACCGGATCGCCAGCACGTTCATGGCTTGGGATAGAATCCGTTGCCAGCGCTGCTGCTGAACCCGCTGCTCGATCTCGGCCGCAATCGGCGCGGGCTCACCGACAACTAAGCCCTGCGTGATTAACTGCCGCAGAAACCGTTGCAGTTCGTCAGGCGATAGCTGCCGCGGCAAGAATGTCTCTGCAAACGCTGCGCAAAGGGCGCTGACCGTCCGACGTCCATCCAACCGGCTCCAGACGAAATGCTCTTCGTCGCCGAGTTGGTAATACCGCAGCGCAATCGGATCCTTGACGACATACCCGCCACCGCCCTGGTCCCGCCGCGCACGCACGACCAGATCGGCACGATGTCGCCAGGGAATGATCGATGCTGCCGTCATCGCCTCTCGTAGGTCAGGCTGTGCCTGACTTCTCTAACACACCTGGAAACTCAAGAAGTCAGGCACAGCCTGACCTATCGGCACTATGCCAACTCTCATTCGCGATGAAAACCCGCACGCTTGGTCGCTCTCGCTGGCGGCGATATCATGGCGTGGACCGGCGCTCGAGCCCGAAGTGACCACCGCCTCCTTTTTGCGATCACCGCCCCCATGAAGATTCACGAATATCAGGCCAAACAACTGTTCGCCGCCGCCGGGATTGCCGTGCCCAAGCACGTCGTGGCGAAGACCGCTGACGAAGCCGCCGCGGCGTTCACGCAACTGGGGGGCAGTCTTGCCGTCGTGAAGTCGCAGATTCATGCGGGCGGCCGCGGGAAGGGGCGCTTCAAAGAATTCCCCGAACAGCCCGGTGTCGTGCTCGTTCGTTCGGCGGAAGAAGCCAAGGCGAACGCCGCGCGGATGCTCGGCCAGACGCTGGTCACGATTCAAACCGGCCCCGAGGGGAAGAAAGTCCAGACGCTGCTCGTCGAAGCCGGGTTGAAGATTGCCCGTGAGTTGTACGTCGGCGTGGTGATTGACCGCGAAGTCGGCAAGCCGGTGCTGATCGTGTCGTCCGAGGGCGGGATGGACATCGAAGTCGTCGCTGAACACACGCCGGAGAAGATCCTGCAGGAACCATTTGATCCCGATGCGGGCCTGTTCCCGTATCAGGCGCGGAAGATGGCGTTCGCGCTGGGATTGTCCGGCGTCGCCGTGCGGAACGCGGAAAAATTCTTCCGGCAGATCTGCCAGTTTTTCCTCGACAACGACTGCAGCATGACGGAAGTCAATCCGCTCGTCGTCACCGAGGAAGGCGAACTGATCACGCTCGACGGCAAGGTCACGTTCGATGACAACGCGCTGTTCCGTCATGAAGCCTTGCAGGCACTGCGCGACCTCAACGAAGAAGAGCCGAACGAAATCGCGGCTCAGAAATGGGGCCTCAGCTACGTGAAGCTCGACGGCAACCTTGGCTGCCTCGTGAACGGTGCCGGTCTGGCGATGAGCACCATGGACATCATCAAGTTCCACGGTGGCGAACCGGCGAACTTTCTCGACGTCGGCGGCGGCGCGAATGTCGATCAGGTCACCGAAGCGTTCCGCATCATTCTGGCTGATCCGAACGTGAAGGGCATTCTCGTCAACATCTTCGGCGGCATCATGAAGTGCGACACCATCGTCACTGCGCTGCTTGCCGCGTACGACAACATCGGCATTAAGGTTCCGCTGATCGTGCGTCTGGAAGGCACGAACGTCGAACTCGCCCGCAAGATGCTCGCCGAAAGCGGCAAGAAGATCATCACCGGCACGAACCTCACCGACGCCGCCCAGAAGGCCGTCGCCGCGATTTGACTAGATCGGGGATCAAAAACCGGCTTCCACCGAGGGTTTCGGCTATGTTGGCGTCGTGCTGGCACTGCGGGGTCGGTTATGCAGCGTCGATGGGAAAATGCCCCGCGTGCGGGAGTGAGTATCGCGCGACAACGGCAGAAATCGTCGCCTCGTTACGGGAAACCGTGTTCGAGCAGCTTGCTCATGGGGCCACTGACGAGGAGATTCTCGCCTGGATCGAAGGCCACTCCCCGTTGCAGGAAGACCATCGTCAGGCGTTGCTCGCGGAAGGCAAGCAGCGGCTGAAGTCCGTTTCCCGAAATCGTGGCTTTCAACTCATGGCGTTCGGAATCTTGTTGGCCACGATCGGGTTTGTGGTCGGTGCCATTTCGATGGGGACCGTGGGAGCCGTGGGCGCGCTCGCCATGGCTTTCGTGGCGTTCACGATCGGAGCGATCAAAGCGATCACCGGATGGAACCTCGCGGATGACCTCGGGCGGGTTTCTGATATCTCTCCGCTGAATCCTGTCACGAGTCCTAAAGATCGCGAATTGAGCTGACCGCAGCGAATCACGCCATCGTCTGGCTGATCGGGTGGTCGTCGTCGTG
>DASRYX010000133.1:0-7238 GCA_035686985.1 Planctomycetaceae bacterium
CAGCACTCCCAGCAAAATGAAGTCGCACAGCTGGCATCCCGTGCCGACGTTGCTCGCCGCGGACACCTGCCGGTTTGACGGCAGCACCGAGTTCGGCGAAGCGGCGTGCCTCCGCGGCGGTCTCGGCCAGTTCGAAGCGAAGTACCTGATGATGCTCGCGATGGCCCACGCCGGCCGCTTCGACAAGTACGGTGCTTAACCCGCTGGCGGTTTCGCGCCCCGTGGCAAGCGCAGTTCCATCGTGGTTCCCTCACCGAGCGTACTCGTTGTGGTGAGGGTCCCGTGATGCGCGGCGACAAGGCTCTGACAGATCGCGAGTCCTAAACCGCTGCTGCCCTCGGAGCGTGACCTCGCCGGATCGACGCGGAAGAAGCGGTCAAAGATGTGCGGCAGGTGTTCCGGTGCGATGCCGATGCCGGTGTCGCGAATCGCGACCACCGCCGTCTCGGCCTCTTCGCTCACGGTGACAACGATGCTTCCGTCATCGCGGTTATAGCGGACCGCGTTGGTGAGCAGATTCGTCAGCACCTGCGAAAGCCGGTGGCGATCGGCGGGAACTGTCACAGGGGCTAGTTCACAAGTGATCGCAATTTTCCGTTGATCGGCGAGCGGTTGAATCAGTTCGACCGCTTCGCCAACGAGTTGATCCAGCGCAACCTTTTCTAACCGGAGTTCGGCGGCCCCGGCATCGAGTCGCGCCAGAACCAGCAGATTTTCGATGAGCGATTTCATGCGTTGCGACGCGCGCAGGCAGGTTGCGAGCGCTTCTCGATAATCCTGTTCGCTGCGCGGCCGCGCGAGGGACAGTTCAATCTGCGCAAGAATCACCGCGACCGGAGTCCGCAGTTCATGCGACGCATCCGCCGTGAACCGCGTCTGGCGTTCAAACGCCGCCTGCAACCGGTCGAACGTCTGGTTCAACACGACGGCGAGCTGCCCGAGTTCGCTGTCCGTCTCGGTGATGTTGATCCGCTGGGCGAGATTCTGCGCGGAGATCGACTCCGCGGTTTTTGTCATCGTTTCCAGCGGACGAATCGCCCGGCCGGTGAACCACCACCCGCCGAGCAGTCCGATGCCCAGCACGCCGATGGCGGCGAGAGTCAGCATCCCCGCAAACCGGCGCGACAGGCCGATGTCATGCCGTAAGGAGCGACCGACGAGAATGTTGGTCTCGAACCGCCCGGCGAGCACTACCTCACGGAAATGGGCACGATGCCGCACAAGTCGCACCGGGAGGTCATTCTCACTGACATGTAAGGCAGGAAACGGCAAGTCCGGTGCGGATGCTGATTTTTCCAGCACCCGGCCGTCACGGTTCCAGATCAGAAAATACATCCGGCGATCTTCCGGCCCTTCGAAGAGGTGCGCGAACTCTTCTGGAAGATCGAGTCCCGGGCGGTCACCGCGCGGGCCGCCAAAGTCGCGAAACCGCCGCAGCACGTCGTCGAACCACCGCGACATCTGCCAGGGCGGGTTATCAATCGGACGACCGGACGGATTGTTCGGATCGAACTGCGGCGGCCGGGGATTCGGCCCGCGCGGACCCGGTGCCGTCTGGTCATTGGCAATGTCGCGCGGGGGACGGTTGGGCGGAGGACGCCGCTCGTCGTCGGGGCCTCGCGGCGGGCGATTGCCGCGGTCCATGTTATTGGGACCGCGCGGGCCGGGGAACGGTTGACCCGGCTGATTGAAGCGGGGCGGTCCGCCCGGACCTTCGAACGGCGGCCGCCCAAACGGCGGGCCGGGCATCAACCGCCGGACGCGCATCGCCAGCACTTCCGCGGTCCGGTCGAGTTCCGCATCAATCTGCTGCAGCCGCGTCTGCCATTGCAGGAAATAAACTACCACCCCGAAGACGGCGAGCACGATGAACAGCACCAGCGCATGCCAGAGCTGCAACCGCCACCGCAACGACCTAATCATCAATCAGATATCCCTGCCCGCGGCGGGTGGTGATCAGCTCATGACCGAGTTTGCGACGGAGATTCGAGATGTACACATCGACGAGATTGGACAGGCTGTCGTCGTTCTCATCAAACAGGTGATCGTAAATCATCGTGCGGGTGACCAGCGTCCCGCGATGCAGCGCCAGCATTTCGAGCAGACAGTATTCCTTCGCCGTGAGCGCGGCAAGTTCGCCCCGCACGGCCACTGTCTTCGATGCGGTATCGACCCGCACCTCGCCAATTTCCAGGATCGGCCGCGGCTGACCTTTGGAACGTCGAATCAACGCCCGCAGGCGGGCCATCAGTTCGGACAGTTCGAAGGGCTTGACCAGATAATCATCGGCCCCGAGATTCAACCCTTTCACCCGGTCGGGAACCGTATCCCGCGCGGTCAGCATCAGGACGGGGGTCGGTTTGGTTTCCCGCAGAGTCGAGAGCACTGACCACCCGTCGCGTTTGGGCAGCATGACATCGAGGACGAGCGCGTCATAATCCCACGCCTGGGCTTTATAAAGGCCTTCTTCGCCGTCATCCGCGGTGTCGACGGCGTAATCGTCTTCGCGCAAGGCCATGGCCACAACGCGCTGCAGGTCCGGTTCATCTTCGACGACAAGCACACGCATGAATCGCATCGTCCGTTGTCAGGAATGTTCGTCTGCGTTCCGTCCGACCTGTGTCTAAACCCCGGTGACGGGATTTCAGGTTGGCAGAAGACGCGCAGTTTTCCTGGCAATCGCAGAGGACATTTGCCCACTACGCTCCCCGAGCGGCGGGTGAACCGCTCGGGGAGGTGGCGATGCGTTTCACTGAGGCTAGGCCGCGGGAATCACCGACATGGCATCTGCGGGGCCGAAATCTGCTTCGGCCTGTTTCGCGGCGTCGGCGGGCTTGGCTGGCTCTTCGGTTTTCTCCGGCTTGGATTCCGGAGCTTTCGGTGCCGCGTCGTCCGACCCGGGGCGACCGGCACGATGCGGCGGTCCCGGCCGGTGCTCGCCGTGCGGTCCCTGCCCCGGTCCCGCGCCCGGACGATGCTCGCGCAGATGCTTCTGCAGTTCTTCGGCGGTGACAGCATCATCCTTATTCGCGTCCAGTTCCGCGAAGTGCTTGAGGACCTCTTCCTTGGTGATCTTGCCATCATGGTCGGTGTCGAGAATCGCCATCGGGTTCGGACCGTGGCCCGGACCAAAGCCTTGCGGTCCCTGCGGACCCATTCCCGGACGACCGTGCCCGCCAAACGGCATTCCCCCGGCCATTGGCGGACGGAATCCGTGCTGCGGCCCGAAGTGATTCTGCGGTCCCATTTCTCCCCGGAATCGGAACGTCATCCAGCCTTCAACCGAGCCCGGGCGATGAGCGTCGCCGCGGGGTCCACGATGATCCTCGCGCGGGCCGCGATCCGCAGGTTCGTGCGGGCGAGGTCCCCTGTCGTCACGGCGAGCGTGTGGCGGCGGAGGTCCACGCCGGTCGCCGCGATGGTCACCATCCCGATGCGCGAAGCGCTCGTCATCATGTCGCGGGCCGCGATGATGCGAGAATTCTTCATGTCGATGTTCGAAGTGCTCGCCGCGCGGCGGGCCGAAATCATCGCGGGGCCCCCGCGGTCCACGATGATCGGGTCCACCCTGCGGCGGACCACCACGGCCGTGATCGTCGCGATGGCCGAATTCGGGACGCGGACCGCCGTGGGGCGGGCCACTGCGACCGTGATCACTGCGGTCATCCATTTCATGTCGCGGACCGTGCGGTCCACGCGGCGGGGGACCTCCACGACCGTGATCCTCGTCGTGGAAGCGGTGTTCGGGACCACGACCCGGACCGGGTCCGCGGTCGAAATCGGGACGCGGGCGGGGACCACGTTCCGGTCCGTGTTGAGCGTAAGCATCGCCGTCGTGCTGCGCGTAGTCGTCACTCGATTCCCACTCGAATCGCGGCGCGGGACGGTGATCTTCCCGTTGCGCGACGGCGGCGGTGGCCGCTGCGCCGAGCAGTCCGACCGCGGTGATCCATTTCAAGTTCATGGTGCTCCCTCTTTCACGGGTGTTCTCAGCGTGGACTGTCGAACGTCGACCAGATCCGTCACGCGTTGGGGCAACTCTAGAAAGGAGGACCTGAAGCCCTGATGAATTTGCAGCACGTTTTCGGAAGTTTTGTGAAATCGTTAGTCATGGATTCCTCGTCATTTGTCATTAGTCATTGGTTAAGAACAACTTGAGCTCTGGTTCGACCGTCTATTTCAAAGAACGTCGCTTCCGGCACCACGGTTAGCAGTCTTTCCCAATGACAAATGACTTAGGACCAATGACCTCCGCCTTAAAACCGCTCTAGCCTTGTAGGGCGTTCACCGGTACAACCCGGCGTGCGGGCGTTCGAGGGGGAAGCGGATTGAAGATTCGGCGAGGATGATGCCGAACTCTATGCTCGATTGACCGGATCTACCGGCTATGCCACTGCGGCAGGTTGGATAAAACCGGTTGACTGGGCCAATATTCCGCGATCGTCAAGGAAGACGAACATGCAACGGCGACAGTTTCTGGCTGCCCTCAGTGGTGTGATCGGTTCCAGCGTCGTCGTCGGTTGCCGCGGCCGCCAAACCGCCCATGTTCTCAAAGACAAAGACGAGGACATGGTCGGCAGCCACACGGCCGGCGCGGAAACATGGGAGCCCCTGATCGCGGAAACCGTCTCCAAACTCCTCGGCCGGCAATCGTTCGTTCTGCAGACGGCGAGTGCCGAAGGGTTCCCCGCCGGGAAAAAGAAAATCTGTTTCCTCGGCGTCGAGAACAAGAGCGCCGAAGAACTGGGCGACTTCAAAGAACAGATCTACCAGAAGATCGACACCTGCATCACCGAGTCCGACGTCTTCGTCCCGATCACGCGACGGTATGTCGAAGCAGGCCTGAAGCAATGCGGCATGCGGCCCGAGGACCTGATGGTTCCCAACAACCAGCGGAACTTCCAGGCGGTCATGGAAAAGCTCGAACAGCCGTTCGATTTCCTGCTGTATGCGACGGTGACCTCGGGCACCACGCGCAGCAACAGCAAAGACTATCAGCGCGATTACCTGCTGACGCTCGAACTGGTCAACATCCACACCGGCACGGCGGAGAAGGAATCGGAAGAACTCCGCAAGGGCTATCACAAGTCGCGCCTGGGCAAACTCAAGCACTACGGCGTGTAACCCTGGAAGCCCAGCTTTTCTTAAGGCTGGGTCTCTTCGGCAACGACACCGGACAGCAAGACACCCAGCCTTAAGAAAGGCTGGGCTTCCGAGACTAACGGAACAACATCATCGGGCCGCTCAGATGAACTACCGCCCCGTTGTTGTTCTGCTTGTCGTCCTCACCGGATGCGCGACGCACTATGACCGCATCCAGCCGGTGCGGAATGATTTCTTCATCGGCCGGCTCGACACCGCGCGCGAAGCCCTGCTCGCACAGCAGAAGAAGCATCGCAATGAATCGGATGTCCTGAAGCTCGATCTCGCGATGGTGGAACTCGCCGCGGGACGACCGCAGGAAGCCGAACGGCTGCTGCGCGGCGTGCGCGATCGCTTCGACGACTTCGAGCAAAAGAGCGTCGCCGAAGGGGCTGCGTCGCTGATCACCGACGACCGCACGATCGCTTACCCCGGTGAAGACTACGAGAAAGTGCTGATCCGCGCGATGCTCGCCCTCTCGAACCTGATGGGGGACGGTGGCGACGCCTCGGCGTATGCCCTGCAGGTGACGGAGAAGCAAAGCCAGATCGCGGAGAAGATCGCCGAGAAAAGCAAAGACGGCGACGAAATCGACGTAAAACTGCGGGCTGAAGCCTACAAGCAGGTCGCGCTCGGTCCGTATATCCGCGCGATGATTGCCGAGGAATCACCATTGACTCTCGATGACGCCGTCCGGGCGCGGGTGCAGGTGGCGAACTGGGCACCGGACTTTCCTACCGCTAAGAGTGACCTGCAACGGGCGCAGCATGAAGTGCCGATTCCGCCCGGACATGGTGTGCTGTATGTCTTCACGCTGGTCGGCAAGGGACCGGTGAAAGAACAGGTCAACGCCGAAGCGACCCAGGCCTCGCTGTTGATCGCAGACCGCATTATCTCGGCGGTCTCGCCCCGCGGACTACCGCCGACGCTGGCGCCGGTGCCGATTCCGAAAGTCCGCACGTCCTCGAGCCGGACCGACATGGTCGCCGTGGAAGTGGAAGGCCGCCCGATCGGCAAGACGGCGACGATTGTCGATGTCAACATGATGGCGAACCTGCAGCAGGAAGCGCGGTATCCGGAGATTCTCGGCCGCGCGGTCGCCCGGCGTGTGGTGAAGAAAGGCGCGATCTACGCCGTGAAAGAAGTGACCGACGCGCAGCCGAACTCGCTGCCGAGTCTCGCGCTCAACGTGGTGGGCATCGCCTGGGAAGCCACTGAGCAGGCCGACCTGCGCTGCTGGAGCATGCTGCCCGGTCGCATCCAAGTTCTACGGACGGCATTACCGGCGGGCGAACATCAGGTGGTCCTGCAGCCGATCTCTTACACCGGCGCAAACGTAGGGCTTGCCGCTCCCACGCGGGTCAATATTCTCGCCGGCCGCAACACGTACCTACTCGGCAACTTCCCGGAAGATCATCTCGTCGGCGAACTGCTGACGAATACCAGCCCGACGCCGACCGTTGTCCTCGAGTGATGGCCCTCGAAGACTTGGGCAGCCGGTCAATCGGAGATCGGCGAGAAAAACGTCGCATACCACACCAGCCACCCGTTCAGTCCGCTACGTTGCGCTGCTGTCCAAAGCGGTTGATAGAGCGCTTCAAAGACTGCCGGAGTCATCCAGCCGGACCAGAGCAGCAGAATCGCCGGGCCGTAACTGAGCGGGTACGCAACAACTGACAGTGCGATCGTCACCGCAATCTTTGATCGCCGTTTCCATGTCCACGGCGCGAACCAGGCAATGCGGCGCGGGAGTTTGCGTTCCATCATGGGCTACATCCACGGAAAGGGACTGCAGCCAAGTCTGCTCAGCAGGAACCATGCAATAACGCAATAAACGAACGCATAGCTGGCGAACTCAATTTGAGAGCCCGAGTCCCACCGCCATGGCGCGAACTTGTGAATCCTCGGCGGCAGATCGTCAGGAGGTATCTCCATCCCAGCACCGTACGCTACGGGGTGGTGAGAGTCAATTCGCGAATCACATCATCGCCACGCCGGTGGTGAGTCCTCTTCTGACGAGATATCATGGCATGACACATTCCATCTGAAAACCGCGTCATGACATTGTTTCGCGTCCACCGTCGTCGGCCCTTGCG
>DASRYX010000134.1:0-20259 GCA_035686985.1 Planctomycetaceae bacterium
GATCTTTCAGGGAACCGACGTCGTCCTGAAACTCGCGGCCCGCTACCGCAAACGCGTGCTGCTCACCTCGACCTCGGAGGTGTACGGCAAGTCGGAGAATGTCCCGTTTCACGAAGACGGCGACCGGCTCGAAGGGCCGACTTCAAAGCACCGCTGGGCGTATGCCTGTGCAAAAGCGCTCGATGAATTTCTGGCCCTCGCGCATTGGAAGCAGTCCCGATTGCCGGTGGTCGTCGTGCGACTCTTCAACACCGTGGGACCACGCCAGGCCGCTCAGTACGGCATGGTGATCCCAAACTTCGTCCGCAAAGCCCTGGCCAACGAACCGATCACAGTCTTCGGCGATGGTCAGCAGAGCCGGTGCTTTTGCCATGTCGCCGATGTCGTCGAGGCGCTCGCCGAGTTGATCGAATGTCCGGCGGCCCACGGCAAGGTGGTCAACGTCGGCTCGACGGAAGAAGTCACCATCCGGGCTCTCGCCGAACGCATCCGCACGCTGACAAAGAGCGAGTCCGAGATCCGTCAGATCCCGTATGCCACGGCGTATGGCGAAGGCTTCGAGGACATGCAGCGCCGCATCCCGGCCCTGGACCGCGTGCGCGACCTCATCGGCTGGACACCGCGGAAATCGCTGGGTGATATTTTGAGTGATTGCATCAGCGACGTACGTGACGAGTCTCGCTGATTCCCGCTTCGCGGTTTCGCGTCCCACGGTGAATCACATCGACAGATGAAATGTCGCGCGGCGCGAAACCGCGGAGCGGGCTATGACAGCGGATCGTCCGGCAGGCTGGCGAGCCACTGGTTCTGCAGTGGGACGAGCACGTTCAGCACCGCCTGCAGCACTTCGGCGGGGGAACGGAGGGCGTCGATCCGGGTCACGAGTTCCGACGGATACGCATTGATCACCGGTTCGGAATCCGCCTGATAGACTTTGTACCGCGTGCGGATCGTGTCTTCGTTCGCATCATCCACGCGGTTCTCACGAATCGCCCGGCGTTTGATCCGGTCGATCATCGCCTTTTCATCGGCGCAGATCAGGTGGATCACGTGCTGGACGTTGATAACGTCATCGATCATCTTCACCTGATGCGGATTCCGCGGGATGCCGTCGAGAATCAGGAACTCATCGGGCGGTTTGTACTGCGAAATCGCGATGTGGCCCTGCAGGGCCTTCTTCCAGATGCGGATCGTCAGTTCGTCGGGAACCAGCTGCCCTTTGGAGCTGTATTCGTAGATCTCGCGGCCTTCGGGGGATCCCATGTTGAGCGACCGGAAGACATCGCCGCAGGCGAGGTGATAGAACCCGGGAATCCGCCCCAGAATCGCGCCTTGTGTTCCCTTGCCCACACCGGGTGCACCGAACAGCAAGACCGTGGGATACCGACCGTCGAACATTGTGAAGCTTCTCTGCCAGAGAATGCAAAAGGACGTGATCGGAATCCCGATCACGCCCCTGTGTAACAGCATCGTAAGGAAATCGCCCTGTGGCGACAAGCCGTCGTTAGCGGGACATGAACGCCACGACCTGACCGATATCGATCGGCAGGCTCACATCCTTCGCCGACGGCAGCGCGACCACGCGGGCTTCCATTCCCTTGGCGTCAAACTGAATCCAGTCGACCGGCTGACGGGAACCGGATTCGATGATATCGCGGTACATCTTCGCCAGGTTCGGGCGCGGACGGAGCGTGATCACATCGCCCGGCTTGACGAAAATGGACGGCTTATCAACCGTCTTGCCGTTGAGCTGGAAGTGGCGGTGCACCACGCCCTGGCGGGACTGCATGCGGGTGATCGTGAACCCGGCCCGGCGGATGACGTTATCGAGGCGGCGCTCGCACATCACCATCAACAATTCGCCGGTGTTCCCCTTGTGGGCCTTGGCGTTGTCGAAGTAACGGCGGAGCTGCGCTTCACGCAAGCCGTAGTAATACTTGATCTTCTGCTTATCGGCGAGGGCCATGCCGTAGACCGACAGCTTCCGCCGGCGTTCGGCCATCCCCGGGGGATTTTCGCGCCGTTCCAGCGCTTTCACCGCACCGGCATTCTCGAACACCATCGCCCCGAGGCGACGATTCACGCGTCCTTTCGGACCGGTATAACGACCCATGCCCTGCCGACTCCTGCGCGGGGTTTCCGCGCCGCAGACAATTTCGAAACCAAAACCGAGCCCGGAATCATGGCAACTCCCACGCGGCGCGTCAACCGTTCCACGGCGAGTTCCCCCATCTTTGACGCCAAAACGTCCTCCAGCAGACTGGGATTTCCCGATTTCGATCGGTAAAACGGCGTTACGTCTGTGATCAACCTCTGTGGATGAGATTGTGCCGATGAAGTTGTATCTGTTTTTGCAGCAAGCGGTTGCCGCGATTGTTTTAGCACTGGGACACGAAGCGGTCACGGCGGCGGATCGTCCGAATGTCATCATGATCGTCGCGGACGATCTAGGGATGCAGCTCGGCTGTTACGGCGACAAAGTTGCCAAAACTCCGCACCTGGACCGGCTCGCCGCCGAGGGAACGCGGTTCACCCGGGCGTATTGCACCACGGCGAGCTGCAGCGCCAGCCGATCGGTGATCCTGTCGGGACTCTATAACCACGCGACGGGACACTACGGCCACGCGCACGGGACCGGGCATTTCAGCACGTATGAATCCGTGCGATCGCTGCCGAATCTGCTCAACGATGCCGGCTATCGGACCTGTCTCATCGGCAAGTATCACGTCAGTCCGGAATACATCTATCACTTTGAAGCCGAACGGCAGCAGGGAACGATGGGCTCCCGGCACACCGTGCGGATGGCACAGAACGCGAAAGAGTGGATCGCCGAGAAGGATGACCAGCCGTTCTTTCTCTACTTCTGTCCAACCGATCCGCATCGCGCCGGAGCGAAAGATTTTGCAAATCATGCGGATAATCCGCAGCATTACGCGGGGATTACGCCGGTCGAATTCCGGCCCGAGGAAATGCAGATTCCACCCTGGCTGCCGGATCAGCCGGAAGTCCGCGCGGAATGGGCGGAGTATTACCGTTCGATCGCGCGACTCGATGCAGGGATCGGCGCGCTGATGCAGGCGCTCGTCGAGACCGGTCGTGACAAGAACACGCTGGTGTTATTTCTGAGCGATAACGGCCCGCCATTTCCGGGGGCGAAAACCACGACGTACGAACCGGGAATCAACTTGCCGCTGATTGTGCGCGATCCGAAACAGAAGACGCGAGGAGTGATTTCCACCGCGATGGTGAACTGGGCCGATCTCACGCCCACGATTCTCGATTATTGTGGCGTGACGGTTCCGTCGTCGCCGCCGGTGCGTCCTGCGGAGAACACCGGCAAGCCTGCCACCGCCGGGAAACCGCAGCCGTATCGGTTTCACGGACGGAGTTTCGCGGGCATTTTCGGCGAGACGAACCCGGCCGGCTGGGACGAACTCTTCGCCAGCCACACGTTTCATGAAGTGCAGATGTACTACCCGATGCGTGTCGTCCGGGAAGGAAAATATAAGTACATCTTCAACATTGCCCACGGGTTGGAGTACCCGTTCGCTTCGGATCTGTATGCCAGCCCGACCTGGCAGGGCGTGCTGAAGCGGAAGAACCTCGACGAGATGTACGGCCAGCGCACGGTCCGGGCGTATCTGCATCACGCGAAACACGAGCTGTACGACCTCGACGCCGATCCACACGAAGTGAAGAATCTCGCGGACGATGCGACTCACAAGGCGACGCTGGAACGGTTGCAGAAGAAGCTGCAGGACTGGCAGCAGCGGACCCAGGACCCGTGGGTCACGAAATGGGAATACGAGTGAGATTGTTGTGACGATTCCGCTCAGGGAATCAGAAAACCCAGACCGGTGACCGCGGCACCTTCATAGAACGCACCCCGCGCGCTGAGCGGCAGATAATGCTTGCGGTAGGGGACCGGGCTGCCGGGATTGTCTTCCCCCAGGTCGTACACCGGCTCCTTCGGATGCTGCGTGCCCCAGAGATACGGCAGCATCGCGACCCGACCGTAGAACGCACCGGCGGACACCAGCGGCTGCATCACCTGCAACTGCGGCTGGTTGTAGTCCAGCTCGGCCTGTTTGCGGAAATAGCGCTGCTTGCATTCGCAGTCGTCGCTCAACAGGTCCATCGACCACGTCACCGGCGCGAGCATCACGCGGCGACACGTTCCGTCCTGCGGGGTGCCGTAGTAGTAACCCAGACGTTCCAGTTCCGGCTCTTCGAAGTAGAGCGGTAAGCTCTTCGTGTTGGCCGGTTCCCATTCGTAGGGGGAGAGACACCACGAGCGACCGCAGTCGAAGTAAGAAATCTCAGCGGCTTTCGCGCGGAGATGCGCACTCGCAGCATTATCAGGACGAACCGGCGTCGGCGCGGCCAGCGACGCTTTCAGACACGAAATGGGCCGGTCATCGAGCAGCGTTTGCGTGATCGTGCCGGTTGTCGGCTGTTGCGGAGACGGCGGCAACGGCGGTTGGGCGATCGTTCGGGCCGTGGGGACCGACATCAGCACCAGCAGCCACGGGGCCACGCGGCAGGCGAGTCGGGGGCATCGAAGCGTTGCCAACGGCATCACGACCGGCTCCTTCCGGATCGAACCGCAGCGCAAGAATGTCTGGCGATTCTTCTCTGACTTCGACGTTCCACGGGCCTGAGAATCAGCCTCGGCGAACTTCCTCGCATGTCCGGAATAACAGGTATAACCGGTACTTCACGGCGAATTGTGGGGTATGATTGGCGGCGGATCCGGCTTCCGGCACGGTGAGACCAGTGAACATCCCCGTAGAATTGGTGATGGACGCAAGTCGTTGTGCGCACTAGCCTGAACTCTCCGATACCTGATCCTGCGGGCGGCTTCTCGAAATACGCAAGGCGGCGACATGCTGGCGGCGTCATGGCTTTGGAACTGGCTGGAACAGCGCCCGCGGACCAGCGCGCCCGCCGATCCGCTCGCTGAGTTTGTCCGGCTCTCCGTCGAACGGCTGGAAGACCGCCGGGTGTTGTCCGCCACGCTGATTTCGGGCGTGAACCCGAACGTGGTGGTGGACATCACCGGCAACGACACTGTCTCGGTGAGTGTCGATAACGCCAATCATCTGGTGATCAGTGATACGGACGGCAACACCGCGGACATTGTCGTTGCGCTGTCCGACATCGACAGCCTCACGTTTCAGGGCGACGGCGGCAACCAGAGCGTCGTCTTCGCCGGGTCGAACTCCATCGATCTCGCGGCGCTGAATATCACGAGTGGCATTGAGACCGTTTCGTTTCAGCAGGATGTGATTGCCGACGAAGGGGGCGTCTCAATCCAGGCGTTGCAGGACGTCACCTTCGCAACCGGGGCCGACCTGCTGTGCTCCGGCGGGGATGTCAGCATCACGGCGAACGGCGATCTTGTGATGGACGCCGGAAGTTCGATCACCGCTGATGACCCGGCCAACACATGGAGCGTGTTTCTCACCGCGGGCGACGACCTCGTCACGGCCTCCGTCCATGCGGGCCTCGGCGTCAATCTTTCCGCCGGGGCGTCCACCCTCGACACGGCGTCACTGCAGGTGACCGGTGCGATTACATCCGACCGCGGTGCCGTGTCGATCACGAGCGCGGATGACATCAGCTTCACGGCTGACGGCGATGTCACCGTTGGGAACGGTTCCCTGATTGTCACTGCCGGAATCGATGCCGGCGACACGTTGACGATGGCCGACGGCACGGTCTTCTCGGTGAATCACACCGCAACGACGTTCGCGGAACTGTCGGCCGGCGGCGATGTTCATCTTGGTGAAATCAGCGGCGTGAACCTCGATCGCGTGACGGTTCAGTCCCTCAGTGGTGCGATCGTCGATAACACCGCGGCGGAGACGGCGAACATCACCGCGGCCGCCGTTGCCCTGCGCGGCTTCACCGGGATCGGGTCCGTAACAGGCGATGCCGACATCGACCTCGCGGTGAATCAACTGGCGTTCTTCTGCGGCAACGGTGCTGTCGCCCTGACGAATAATGGAGCACTGACCATCACCGCGGTGGATGGGATCGCCACGTCCCTGAGTGCTGATGGAGGAATGGTCTCGGCGACCGGGCCGCTGCTGATCGCAATGGATGTCCAGCTCGGTGGCACGTTCAATTTCACCACCGCGGGGCAATTCACGCTTGGTGGTGCTGGTGCGGACATCCTCGCCGCCGGTGCCAACGTGACCATCCATGCCACCGGCGGTGTGCAGGAGGGCAACGGGTCAACGATTGCCGCCGCCGAACTGCTGCTGACCGGCACCGGAACGTTCCAACTGCAGCAGCAGAACGAAATCGGCGTGCTCGCCGCGAACATCAACGGCAGCCTGAACTTCACGGAAGCGGATGACCTGGTCATCGACACCGTGAATGGTGTGCAGGGCATCACGACCGGGTTGAATCATGATGTTGTGCTGCAGATCGGCGGGGGCATCACCGTCAATGACGCGATCACCACAACGGGCGGAACCGGCGGCGTCATCACCGTCCGCGGCGGAGTGCTGAACGCTGCGCTCATCGCGGGCGGCGGCGATATCACGATCCTCTCGAACGGCCCGGATCTGATCATCAACGCCGCCCAAACGTCGGCGACAACGCTGAATCTGTCCGCGCCGCGCGATGTGATCATCAATGCTGTTGTGACCACAACCGGGACAACCGCCGATGTGCTGATCACGGGCGATGCCGACAACAACGGCACCGGTGGCGTGCGGGTCACCGCCGCCGGACAGGTTGTCTCCGGGCGGAACATCATTCTCATCGGCTCCGATCTCTTCGCCACTGCCGGAGCCAGCGACGGGATTCGGATTGATGCCGATGGCGTGAATGATCAACTCCGTGCCGCGGGCGACATCACCCTGCAGGCCGCGGTGAACAGCCCGATCAGTGCGGCGATTGTGATCGACGGTCGCGTCCATTCCACCGGTGGCGACATCGTCGTCGATGCGCGGAACGCGATCCGTGCGCAATCGGCGATCATCGCGGACAACGGGGATGTCACGTTCCGCGATGCGCTGGTGTTGACCGGCGCGCTGCAGGTCACCGCGGGTGGCCGGGCGGAGTTCCTACAGACCATCAACGACGACGGCGTCGGCGGCACGGTTTCCGATCTGACGGTGACCGCCACCGGGGTGACCAATTTCGTGGGTGCCGTGGGAAATCGCGCGGCCCTCTCGAGTGTGACCACCAACGGCACAGGGCCGGTCGAAGTCCGCGGCGGATTGATCCGCACGACGGGAACGCAGTCGTTCGCCACCGGAGTGGTGCTGTTCTCGAACACGGCGTTCGTCTCGACGGCAGCGGCAGCGACCGGCGCGGATCTCACGTTCCAGTCGACGATCGCTACGAACGGCAACAATCTCACGATTGATGCCGGCACGCAGGGCGATCTGACCGTCACCGCCGCATTAACCGGCGGTGGAACCGTGCTGGTGCAACGCGGCGATGTCGTAAACTTCGCCGCGATCAATGTGGATGCAATCACGATTCAGGCCGCAACCACCTCGGTCACGTTCCACAACAGCGTCTTGATCACAAACTCGGCGAGCGTGACGAGCAGCGGCACAGTCACGCTGCAGAACACGTTCACCGTCGGACAGAACCTCAACGTCAACGCGATGGGAGCCATTTCGGCGCAGGCGGCGCTCACCGCCGGAAATCAACTCACATTACATGCGGGAACGACTCTCACCCTGCCGGAAGCGGCCGACCTGATCGCCGGTGCGGGCGGCGTGGATCTTAGCGGCACGCAGATCATCAGCGCCGCGGAGATCACCACCAACAACGGCCCCGTCAGCTTGACCGGCGCAGTGATCCTCACGGGCGATGTCACGATCGATACGGGCACGGGCGGTTCCGTCCTGATCACCGGCAGTGTGAATGCACAGACGGCGATGGCCCCGACACTGTTCCTGTCGACCGGCACCGGCGACATCACAGTCCGCGGTGACATCGGCACCACGTCGGCACTGCAGGCGGTCGAAATCAGCGATGCCCGCAACGTGACCATCAGCGGCGGCATCTCCGCAGGACATCTGCTGCAGCAAAGCGGCCTCGGCACCACCACCATCACCGGCGCAGTGAACACGTTCGATGCGCAGGGAATCCAGCTGAAAACAACGTCGCTTCAGTTCGCTGGCGGGTCATCTTCGATGGACAGCCACGGCCACAACATCATGCTGATGGCCGACGCGATCACGCTGCCGACAACATTCACGCGGGCGCTCGGCGCCACCGTGACCCTGCAGACATTGACGGCCACAACAACGATCGGACTCGAAGACAGCAGCCAGGATCTGAACTTCACCGACGTTCAACTCGACATGATCCAAGCCCAGCACCTCGTCATTGGCGCGGCGACGCAAACCGGCGGCATTCACGTCGGCACAGACGGCCCGGTGTCGCTCGCCGTGAATCTTGGCTTGCAGACCGGCGGCAGCATCAGCGTCTTCGGCCCACTGTCACTTGCGGGCAACAATTCGCTGCAGTTGCTCGCTCGCGATGACATTCACATCAACGGCAGCGTCTCGACCGCCGCGGGCTCACAGCAGATCCACGCCAACGATGACATCACGATCGGGGCCACCGGCCAGCTCACATCGGTGTCCGGAAACCTTCTCGTTCGCGCGGATGCCAACGGCGATCTCGACGGCAGCGGTGGCGGGATCACGATGGCCGACGGCGTCCTGATCAGCGCCGGCACCGGAACGATCACGCTCGAAGCCGATGAATCAGTCGTCCTCGGCCAGGTCGCGACCAACAACGCAACCGCGAATGCCATCGCCGTAACCTCGCACCACGGTGGTATCGTCGACGGCGGCGATTCCCGCGGGCCGAATCTCATCGCGAATGCCGCAACGGCGGTGGTGACGCTGCAGGCTCAAACCGGCGTCGGCAGCCAGACTGGATCGGCTGTCGATGCTGCGCTGGAAACTCAGGTCTCGCAGCTGTTCATTCAAAACAACACGGCGGGACAGGTCGGCATCAAGGAAGTCGATGCCCTCGTCGTCCGCGGGATCCTGCAGCAGGGTTCCGGTCAGGTCACCGTGACAGCCGGGGGAACGCTGATTGTCGCGCTCGGCGGACCCGGTGTGCAGTCACACGGGGGCGAGATTTCCCTCAGCACGACCGGCATGTTGTCGGATCTGGTCTTGCAGGCGGCAATCACATCCCGCGGTGGAGACATACGGCTCGACGCCGGCGGGACTGTGATGCAAACCGCGGCCGCGCCGGTGACAACCGCGAATGGTGACCTTGTCGTCAACGCCGGCAATGCGATCTCGATGCAGGATGGTGCGCTCGCTGACGCCGGCAATGGCACGATTGCCATGCAGGCCGGCGGTGACGTGGTGCTGGGGCAAGTCCGCACGACGAACAACACGGTCGATGCCGTGTCCATCCGCAGCATACGCGGTGGCATCATCGACGGCGGCGACCTCCTCGGACCCAACATGATCGCGAATGGCAACGGCGCGGTGGTCACGTTGGAAGCGGCGCTGGGGATCGGCTCCGCGGGTCCCCACGCCGCACTGGAGACACAAGTCTCGCAACTGGATGTTCGTAATACGATCGCAGGCGGGATCGCGATTGATGACGCCGATGCGCTGCAGATCCGTTCGGTCACGCAACTCGGGTCGGGGGATGTCACCGTGCGCGCGCTCGGCGATTTGACCGTCCTTGCCGGTCATCCCGGTGTGAGTGCCACGACCGGTGTGGTCACGCTCGCCGCGCTGACGCCCGCCTCTCGCATTGTGCTGCAATCGACGGTTCAGACCACAGCTGGCGCGATTCGTCTGCTCTCCGCCGGTGACATCGTGATGAGCGCGGCCGCACGGGTGTTGTCGCAGACCGGTGAAGTCACCGTGCGGGCGGACGCCGATCTGACGCTCGGCGGCAACGGCGGCGCGATCACCATGGCCGACGGTGCGCTCGTCAATGCGGGAACAGGCCGGATCAACCTGTTCGCCGACGGCGACATCACACTGGCCCGGGTGATCACCACGACGCTGGTGTCACTGACGACCACGTCCGGTGGAATCGTTGACGGCGGCGACAGCGGCGGGGCGAACATCGTGGCTCACGATCTAGTCATCCGCGCGGTGACAGGAGTGGGAAGCAGCAACCCGCTGGAAACTGCCGTGCAGCAGATTGCCATTCAGAACGCAGCGTCCGGGGCGATTCGTCTCGACAACAACGTCCCCGGCGTGTTCGCGATCGGCACGGTGGACGGTGTCACCGGGATCACGAATCTCGGTGGCAACGCCGCGGCGATTGGCGTCGTCAACCGCGGGGCCATGACTGTGAACGGCGCGGTCCGCAATCTCACGGGCGGCGATATTTCCCTGCAGGCGAACGACGCGGGGCCGATCAGCGAAGATCTCACCATCAACGCGGTCATCCAGACGCTGAATGGAGACGGAAATCTCGAACTGCAGGCCGCGGGCGATCTGCTCATCAATGACTCCGGCGAGGATGTCGACCTGCAGGTCGTCAACAGTGGCAAGATTGTCGGCCGCGCGGATGGCGATGTGGTCATCGGCAGCGATGTCGTCATTCAATCGGCGACTGGGGTCATCACCGATGTGAACCCGGTGCTCGTGAATGTGCTTACGCCGCAGATCACGGCCCTCGGTATCGGCACGATCACCATGACCGTGCAGCGGCCATTCGAAGTCGGCACGGTCATCGTCATCGACTGGGGCGACGGCACCAAAGAGACGTTCGTTGTCACCGAGGCGAATCAGCTCACGCTGGTCTTCGAACATCGCTACTTTGGCCCGCCCGATCCGGCTGAGCCGGCGAAGGACATTCCGCTGCAGATCACCGTGCTGGCACCCGGCTTCACCGCGGGGGCCATGCCTTCGCAGACGCCGGGGACTCAACTCGTGGAGACCGGGAGTTATGTTCCGAACATCCAGTTCTTCGCGCACGGGCAGGCCGTCACGCCAACGTCGTTCGGGCCGTTGAATGAAACCGTGCTCAACACGGTGTTCAAGACGCCGGGGGAAGGTCTCGCGAGTTTCGCGTTCGATCTGACGCCGCATGTCGAGTATCTCACCTTCCCGGAAGCGGCGAAGGTCGATACGTCGCTGCTGGCGGTGCCTCAACCACCGGCTCAGATCAACACGGTGGATGCGGTCGCCGTTCGCGGTGATGATACGCTGGTCGACGCGCGGGTCGTGCTGCTGGAAGTCTTCACGCCCGACGGACAACTGCAGGAGCAGGTGGTTCTCGCTGAAGACGTGCTGGATGATCTCGACGGCGTCGTGAAGCGCCTGCCCGACGGTCATTATCGATTCCTGCTGCGTGAAGCCGGGGAAAGCCAGACGCGCCTGCTGCAGGAGTTCGATGTCCGGCAGGGACGCATCTCCACCGGCAATGATCAGTCGGGTGATCGACCGCCTTCGATGATGTTGAAGCCCTTGCCTCCCGTGATGCATCCCGTGATGCCGGCCGGGGACGCCGTTCCGCCCGCGGATGCGCTGCAGCCGGAGAATGTTCCTACCGACACGAGCGCTGCGCAGGTGCCGCAGCCGACGTGGAGCAAAGGGGCGCGGCTGTTGCGGAAGCAGATGGCACTGCAGAGCGTATAACAGTTTTCAGTCAGTCCGACGGTAACGCACGATGATTCAATGTCCGCATTGTGGTCGAACGGCGCTGGGCGCGGATCTGGTCTCGGGCGTGTGTTCCGCCTGCCGGAAGCCGCTCGCCTCGATCACGCCGTCCGAGCTGCTCCCCGGCGATCATTCCGCCGGCTTCTTCGTGCCCTCCGCAGTTTTGCCGCAGGATCTGTTGCGCAGCGGTGAGACCGCACAGACATTGATGTCGAGCGAATTCGCCGCCTCGGACTCCGCGCCGGCGTCTCCAGCATCGTCCTCCATCGACAAGACGCTGGTCTCCGATGATGTCCCGCCGCCCGAGAATCAGGCCGAGCTGAAGACCCTCTCGGGAGACGCGCCCCTCACTGATGAAGCCGAGCGCACGATCGCCGGTGACTTCGGCAGCGCAGCGAGCGGCCCGGCGGATCAAACACTGGTCGCCGAGTCTCGAGACGACGCCACCGCGAATGGTGACCGCACGCTGGCGTTCGAATCCCCCGACACCGAGGCGGCGATCGCGAATGATCGCACTTTGGTGTCGCAGGTCGACGATCAGTCGCTGCTGCACACGCTGCAATCGCAATGGGGGCCGGAAGACGGCGAACAAACACGGCCCGACGCCACGCTCAAGGCCCGTGAGAAGCCCGCCGGAAAGAACCTGCCGCACACGCTCGTCATCAAGACGAAGTCGTTGCAGGACCTGAAAATCCCGGCGGAGCACGATCTCGACGCGGAGTACGAGCTGCTGAAAGTTCTCGGCGAAGGGGGCATGGGTGTCGTTTATGACGCCCGGCAAACCTCAATCAATCGGCATGTCGCGCTGAAGATGATCAAAGGTGCGGCGGCGGAGAGCGACAAGCAGAAGGCGAAGTTCCTCGCGGAAGCGGTCGTCACCGGCGACCTCGATCATCCAAACATTGTGCCGATTTACGACGTTGGCAAGAACAGCAAGGGGTCGCTGTTCTACTCGATGAAGAAGGTGCAGGGCACGCCGTGGAACAAGGTGATTCGTGAGAAATCGCTCGCGGAGAATCTCGAAATCCTGATGCGGGTCGCCGATGCGATCGGGTTCGCCCACGCGCGGGGCATCATTCATCGCGATCTCAAGCCCGAGAACACGATGCTCGGGGACTATGGTGAAGTCCTCGTGATGGACTGGGGCCTCGCGCTGCCCGCCAAGCATTTCGGCAAGTCCAGCAGCCTCGGCCAATCGGTCTCGATGGGGGGCACTCCCGCCTACATGGCCCCGGAAATGGCGACCGGGCCGATCGAGACCATCACCGCGCAAAGCGATGTCTATCTGCTCGGGGCGATGCTGTTTGAAGTCGTCACCGGCAAGACGCCGCACCAGGGCAAGACCGCCCTGAAATGCCTGATGGCGGCGGCCCGGAACGAGATCACGCCAACTGAGAAAAGCGGCGAACTGCTTGACATCGCGCTCAAAGCGATGGCGACCACTCCCGCGGATCGCTATGTCGACGTGCGTTCGTTTCAGGGTGCGATCCGCGAATACCAATCGCACACGGAAAGTATCTTTCTCTCTGATCGAGCTGAAGAGGATCTCGCGCTCGCCGCCGGGACCGAAAATTATCAGGCGTATGCGAAAGCGGTCTTCGGCTTTCAGGAATCGCTCGCGCTCTGGACCGGCAACAAGCGCGCTGCCGCCGGATTGAAACGCGCGCGGCACGCGTATGCCGACCTGGCCCATCGCAAAGGCGACTATGACCTCGGCCTGTCGCTCCTTGATGCAGAACAAGACGAGCATCGGGCCCTGCATGCGCAGTTGCTCGCCGACAAAGAGGAACGCGAAGCCCGCAAGGGGCGACTGGCGGCACTTAAAAAATTGGCAATCGGCCTGGCGGCTGTCGTGTTCACCACCGTGACGGTGGCCTTCTTCTGGATCTCGTACGAAGCCGACCGCGCGCGGCGTGCGGAATTCCTGGCGAATCAGGAACGAGACGCCGCCGACGTTGCCCGCGATCAGGAAAAGGACGCGAAGCAGCAGGCGATCGCCGCTAAGAATCTCGCCGATCAGCGCCGCATCCAGGCGGAACAGGCTCAGCTGCAGGAACGGCAGGCGAAGAGCGAAGCCGTCGCGGCACGGGATCAGGCCGAAGAACGGCGGCAGGAAGCGGAAGCGGCTCGAGCGAAGGAAGAGCTGGCGAAGCGGGCGGAAGAGTACGAAGCGTACATCGCACAAATCGGTCTCGCCGCGGCGAAGATCAACGAGAATGCGTTCGACTCCGCCCGGGAGTTGCTCAAGGGTTGCAAGCCGGAACTGCGCAACTGGGAGTGGGGTCGGCTGATGCACTTGTGCAGTCAGAGCACGCAAACCTTCCCCGCGGGGGCACCGCTCGATGCACTCGCATTGTCACCCGACGGCACGCTGTATGCCACTGGCGGGTGGGATGGCACCGCGAAGATCTGGAACCGCAAGACCGGCGAACTCAAACAAACCTTGAAACACGGCGGCAACTATGTTCACGCCGTGGCGTTTTCTCCCGACGGCACGCGCCTCGCAACCGCCGGTGATGATCCGGCCGGTGCCGTGCAGCTGTGGAACATTGCCGATGGGCGGCGGGTGAAAACATTCACCGGTCATAAAGACGCCGCGCTCAGCATCGCGTTCTCGAAAGACGGCCGACGCTTGCTCAGCGCGTCCTATGATCAGTCCGCGCGCTTGTGGGACATTGAAAGCGGCCGGGATGAAAAGGTATTCCGCGGGCACACGTGGTGGGTCTGGCAAGCGGCCTTTTCTCCCGATGAAACGCAGATTGTGACCGTCAGCCAAGATGGCACCGCGCTCATCTGGGACATCGCCACCGGAGATCGCCGGCCCGCGTTCACCGGGCATCGCGGACCGGTCTACTGCGCTGCGTTTACCGATGATGGCCGCAGCGTGGTTACCGGCGGGTTTGATCGCCGTGTGCTCGTCTGGCGTCCGGAGGACTTGCAGGACTACAACTTCCGCAACCTGGGAAAAGGGCGCGATGTCACACCGCCCGCACAGTTTCAGGAATGGACCGGACACGCGACGGCGGTCCGCTCGCTGGCCATCATCGACCACGGTCAGTTCGTATTGAGCGCGGGCGAAGATAACACGGTTCGATTGTGGGACCGCTCCAACGGGACCCTCGTCAAGACCTTCCGCGGGCATGACAGCGCCGTTCGCGCGGCGGTGGCATCGGCGGATGGCCGGGCGCTGCTGTCGGCGAGTCATGATGCCACGGTGCGCGAGTGGAGCATCGCCGCTTATGAAGAACTGCGGACGCTGCAGGGACGGCAACTTGCCGGTCATGCCGATGCGGTTCTCGCCGCGTCGTTCTCACCGAATCAGCAGTCCATCGTGACAGCGAGCCGGGATCGCACCGCACGGACTTGGAATGCCCTAACCGGCGAACTGCAGCAGACGTTCGAGGAAGGTCACGAGTTTCTGGCGTCTTCCGCGATCTTTTTCGATGGCGGCCGTCAGCTCATCACCGCTGCGGTGGATAACACGACGCGCGTGTGGGATGTCGCCACCGGCGCGGAGACCTTGCGGCTGGATCACACCGGACGGGCGGCGGCGATTGCGATCAATCCGTCAGGCACCCACGTCTTCACCGGCGGGACCACGAAGCAGGCACAGCAATGGGATCTGAAGTCGGGCAAGGTCACGCGGACCTACCCGGATCATCGGGCGGAAGTCACAGCGGTGGCGTTGTCTCCCGATGAACAATGGCTTCTCACGGGGGATGCGAAAGGTTACGCCGCGCTGTGGAATGTGTCCACGGGCAAGAAGAAGTTCGAGCTGAAAGCCCACACCCGTCGGATCGCGAAGGCGGCGTTCCTTCCAGACGGCTCCCGGGCGCTCACGGCCAGCGGCGACAACACGGTGGCTCAGTGGGACCTGTCCACGGGAAAGGAAATCGCCGGTGCGATCCTGAAACATCCCGACGGCGTATTGACGACGTCGGTGGTCCCCGATGGGCAGCGCGCCGTCACTTCGTGTGCCGACCGGATGCTGCGTCTCTGGGATCTCGCGGAATCCAAGGTGATCCGGACAATTGGCCCGCTCGATGAACCGTGTCAGGCGATGGATCTCTCTGAGGACGGAACGCGGCTGCTTGTGTCACAGTCCGACAGCCGCGTGGTGCGGATGTGGGAACTGGAGACCGGCCGTGAAATCCAATCCCCGCAGGATGACGGAACACTCGCGCCGCTGCTCGATCTGAAACGCTCGGGCGGATTGTTATGGGCCGCGACCTTTGCACCGGGCGATGGAATCCTCGTCGTCGGCGGCAGCGATGCGCGGTTGTGGGACCTGAAAACCAATCGTGAACGGATGACGTTCAGCCCGCACGGCGCGGTCGCCTCGGCGCATTTCTCGCCCGATAACACGCTCATCGTCACCGGCAGCTGGGACCATTCCGCACGCCTTTGGAATGCTGCGACGGGGAAAACCGTTCGCAAGCTCGAAGGCGAACATTCCGGCTTCGTGAACTCCGCCATCTTTTCACCCGCCGGCGAACATGTCCTCACAGCGAGCGACGACGGTACGGCGAAACTGTGGACCGTCTCGCAAGGGAAAGTCGTGCGTACCTTTGCAGGACACACAGACCGTGTGCGCTCAGCCGGCTTTTCCGCGGACGGTCAATTCATCATCACGACCTCCAGCGACAAGACCGCCCGGTTGTGGAACGTGGCAACGGGGGAGATTGTGCGCGAGTTCGCGGGGCATCAGTGGGCCGTGCTCACGGCACACCTCTCGCGCGACGGCACGCGGCTGATCACCGGCAGCGAAGACAACATCGCTAAGGTGTGGGACCTCGCGACGGGGGAATGCCTGTTGACGCTGGCCGGTCACACCGCGCCGGTGGCGTCGGTGGCCTTCTCGCCCGATGCCACCCGCGCCCTCACCGGCAGCCGTGATCAGGCCGCGAAGTTGTGGGACGCCCACACCGGTAAGGAAATCCTGACTCTGAACCGTCATACAGAAGACGTCACCAGCGTCAGCTTCTCGCCCGATGGCAAGCAAGTCCTTACTGCCAGCCGCGACGGAACCGCCATCGTCTGGCCGACGGTCGATTGGAAAACGCCGCCGACCGCGACGGCCGCTCACTCCCGGTGATTCGACAAAGCTTCGCATCGGCGTTGACCCTTCAGCGACTTTTTGTACATTACGCCCATGGTAACGGTCGATTGGACACCGCATCTGCGGCAACACCTGTTTGATACGTCGCGCCGCCGTTACGACGGGGCGACGCTGCGTGACGTGTTGTTCCATGCGTTTGCGGAAGAACCACGTCTGCGCGGCTATGTGCTGGATGATCAGGACCGCCTGCGACAGCACGTCACGGTGTTCATCAATGGCTCACCGGTGCAGGATCGGGTGCGGCTGTCCGATGTGCTCGCTGACGGCGATGAAGTCTACGTGTTTCAGGCACTTTCCGGGGGTTGATGATGTCGGATCGGTTGTGGGTCGGGACACGCAAAGGACTCTTCGATCTGCGCCGACGCAACGGACAGTGGCAGATCGAAAAGCTGTCGTTCCTTGCCGGGCCGACCACCATGGTCTTGCCGCAGCCCGCGCAGAAGCGCGTTTATGCGGCGCTCAACCACGGTCACTTCGGCGTGAAGCTGCATCGCTCGGATGACGCTGGCGCCAACTGGACCGAGATCGGCGTCCCGGCTTATCCGAAAGCCGAGGACGGCACCGGTGACAGCCTGATCCAGATCTGGGCACTGGAGACCGCGGACCCACAACGGCCCGAGACATTATGGGCCGGCACGCTCCCCGGCGGATTGTTCTATTCTGAAGACTCCGGTGCCACCTGGACGTTGAACGCGCCGCTGTGGGATTGTCCCGAGCGCAAAGGCTGGTTCGGCGGTGGCGCAGATAAACCCGGCATCCATTCCATCTGCGTCGACCCGCGCGATCATCGGCACGTGCTGCTGGCGGTCTCCTGCGGCGGCGTGTGGCGCACCGAGGACGCCGGGAAAACTTGGTCGCTCGCGGCCAAAGGAATCTTTGCGGAGTACATGCCGCCGGAGAAGCAGTTCGAGGAGAATATTCAGGACCCGCATCGCATGGTCCGCTCTCCGTCGAATCCCGATGCGCTGTGGATCCAGCATCACAATGGCGTGTTTCGCACCACCAGCAATGCGAACGAGTGGTCGCATGTGAAAGGCCTGCGGCCGTCGTCCTTCGGTTTCGCCGTCGTGGTTCATCCGACGAAGCCGGACACCGCGTGGTTCATCCCCGCGGTAAAAGATGAGACCCGCGTGCCAGTCGATGGCAAGCTTTCCGTAACCCGCACTCGCGATGGTGGCCAGACCTGCGATGTGCTCACCAACGGCCTGCCGCAGGAACACTGTTACGATCTCGTGTTCCGACATTGCCTCGACATTGATGCCACCGGCGAACGGCTCGCCTTCGGTTCAACCACCGGTAACCTGTGGACGACCGATAACGGCGGTGATGACTGGACGCAGTTGCCAAATCATCTGCCGCCGATTTACGCTCTGCGCTTCGGTTAAGACTGTCTTGCTTGGTGAGGGCGAAGCTCCTGCTGAGCCGCTGAGGGCAGCACGCTGGCAATTGCACCGGCTCAGCGGGAGCTTCGCCCTCCCGAAGAGCGGAAACTTACCGTACCAATTCCGCGGCGATGAGGTGGTGATCGGAACCGATGCTGCGGCCGATGATGCAGCGCTGCACGTTCCACTCCGGTGAACACAGAATGTGATCAATCCGCGCCCACGGCGTGTGGGACAGCCAGTTGGTGTGCGTTTTTACCGGTGCGGTGTAACCGAAGCCGACCCCGGCGAGATCGAAGCTGCTTTTCAGATCACCCCAGTGTTCCTGGAACAGACTGCTGGACGACGGCGTGTTGAAGTCCCCACAGGCAATCAACGGACGGCCGTTGACGTGCGGCTCCATTGCCTGCCGCAACTCGGCCATCTCGGCGTCGCGCAGAATCTGGAACGACTCGACATCACCGCTCGCCTCGCCGTTGAGCAGCGATCCTTTGTTGATGTTCTTCAGCCCACGCCGAGCGGTCATCAGATGCAGGTCCGCCAGCACGACCAGGCCGTCCGGCGTTTCCACTTCCACCAGCATCGCCGTCGGGCGGTCAAACGCTTCGGTTTCGATCTGAGCGATTTCCTTTAACGGGAACCGCGAGGTGACAAAGAAGTAATCGTGATGCAGGTGATACCAGTCGGGAAACGATTCCGTCAGCAGCGGATGATTGCCGCGGGCTTCCTGAAAAGCGACGACATCCGGCTTGAACTGATGCACTTCGCGGAGAACGTCCGCAAAGTTCGGTTTGTAAGCCTGCACATTGCAGCTGACGACCCGCAGCACGCCGGTCTTTGTGTCGGTTGATGTGAGCAGCGGACCGGTGAAACCGGGTGCCCGAAATTCCATGAGCGGGCCGAGCACCATCAGGAATGCCAGCACGTTGATCCACAACGACGGCCGATGCCAGATGAGCCCGGCGATCGCGAGCACGAGCGACGGAATCGCCCACGGAGCCCGCGGGAGATACAGCATCGCGGTACTGACCCACCAGCGTTCCGAAACGACGAACACCAGCAGCATCACGATGATCACGACCGTGAGATTGATTCCCGAGAGCGCCCACACCAGCCGCGCCGTTCGCGCGGGCCGTACGGGCGGTTCGGTCTCAGCCACGGTCGTCGTTCGCTCGGAGGCCACGGAATCTATTCCACGAGGGGGGCATTGCCGGAGTTGTACTCCCTTCCCGCAACTTCCCGGAAGCCCAGAAGCCCACGGTTTCTTAACCGTGGGTCGTCTTCCCTACAGCCTCCCGCTGCGGAAAATGCCGTAGATTAACCAGATCCCCAACAGGCTCGACACGAGGAACAGCGGCAACGTCAGCCACACCGACTGCGACCCCTGCCGCAGCATCAACGCCGACGCCACGATCAGCGCCGACATCACCAGTCCCACCGCCAGCCGGTTGCTCGACCGTTCGATTTCCAATGTGAAGTGGTCGAGTCCGCGCAGCTCGAACTGCATCTTCAGTTCGTCTTTGCTGAGTTTTTCCAGCGTCCGGCTGACGTGCCCCGGCATCACTTCCAGCGCATGCCAGACGGCCTTCGACCGGTCGATGAATCGATCCGCCATGCGCCCCGGCTGATAACGGTCGTGCACGAGTTTTTCCACGAACGGCTGCAGATGCCCCGCGAGATTGAATTCCGGATCCAGCCGCCGCCCGATCCCTTCCAGCGTGACGAGCGCCCGGATGAGCAGCGTCAGGCTGCCGGGACAACGAATGCCGTGCTGCGTGAGGATCGTGACAAAGTCGCCCAGCATGTTGCCGACGTTCAGCCGTTCCAGTTCGACTCCGTAGTAGTTCGCCACGAAGTCCCGCATATCGATCTGCAGCAGCGGACAATCGACCTCGCGGTACGGTTGCCCGAGAATCAGCACGACTTCCACCGCCTTGTCGGCATCCTGTTGCGCGATCGCGACAAACAGATCGACGAGTTGCTCGCGCATCGCGACATCCAGCATCCCGATCATGCCGAAGTCGAGCAGACAGATCGCGCCGTCCGGTCGAATCCGCAGGTTCCCCGGATGCGGGTCGCCGTGGAACACGCCGTATTCAAACGCCTGCTTCATGAACAGCCGGGCGCCGCG
>DASRYX010000135.1:0-2411 GCA_035686985.1 Planctomycetaceae bacterium
GCCACGATTGCAGGCGGCGGGCTATCGTCCCGGGGATTCGTGGTCACTCGCCGATCTGCAGCGGATCCCGACGCTGAAAAAGGCGGAGATCGTTGCGGATCAGTCCGCGCAGCCGCCGTACGGTACGAACCTGTCGCGACCGCTCAACGAGTACACGCGGTTGCACCAGACCTCGGGAACGACCACCGGCAAGCCGCTGCGGTGGCTCGACACGCCGCGTAGCTGGGCCGCGGTCATGGACGCTTGGCGGCAGACCTACCGGCTGATGGAGTTGCAGCCCGACGAGCGCTGCTGCTTTCCGTTCTCGTTCGGCCCTTTTCTCGGGTTCTGGGCCGGGTTCGAAGCGGCGGTGTCGCAGGGTCGCTTTGCCGTCGCCGCGGGAGGCATGAGCAGCGAAGCCCGGCTGCAACTCATCGCCGACAATCACATCACGCTGCTGGGATGCACGCCGACCTATGCCCTGCGGCTCGCCGAAGTGGCCAGCGCAAAGCACATCGATCTGCGCGGGCTGCAGGTCCGCAAGATTCTCGTCGCGGGCGAACCGGGGGGCAACGTCCCCGCGACGCGGCAGCGGATTGAAGCCGAATGGAACGCCCGCGTCGTCGATCACTGGGGCATGACGGAAATCGGCCCGCTCGGGATTGAGGCCGCCGACACCACAGGATCGCTCACGGTTCTCGAAACTGAGTGCATCGCGGAGATTCTGCACCTCGATCGCGATGACGCCGTGACGCCGGGGGAGATGGGTGAGCTGGTCATCACCACGCTGACACGGCGGGACATGCCGTTGCTGCGGTATCGCACCGGGGATCTCGTGCAGGCCGATCTCACGCCGGCTTCTTCGGGACGATGTCTGCTGCGGCTCGCCGGCGGAATTCGCAGCCGCGTCGATGACATGCTGGTCATCCGCGGCAACAACGTTTTTCCGACGAGCATTGAGGCGGTGATCCGGGAGTTCACCGAGATTGCGGAGTTCCGCATCGTGGTGACCACGCATCGCGCGATGCCGCACGTGCGGCTCGAGATTGAAGCGGCGTCATCGGCGGATGATGTTGCGTCACGCCTGGCCCAGACGATTAAAGGCCGGCTCAACTTCCAGCCGGAAGTCCGCGTGATGCCCGCCGGTGCATTACCCCGCTTCGAAATGAAAGCCCGCCGCGTGATCCACGAAGCGGGCGATTGATCACCATTCGAGGGTGGCCGGGGCTGGACGACCAACGGGAGGAAGCCCCGGTACTGATGGTGCCGACCTTTCCGGGGCTTCGCGAGTACGCTCCAGCCCCGGCCACCCGCCATCTTCGAGGCGAGAAAGATGGTCCGCACAGCGGACCCTACGACGCTACATCACGGCTCAGCAGGAGCTTCGCCCTCCCCAGAGGCCATGTCAGACCAACGCCGCGCGAAAGCGCAGACGGACGTAATCGACAATCCACTTGCCATCACGGAAGAGTTGGGGCCGCAGGGCGTCGGCCAGTTCATTGAAGAGGCTCGTGCGGTCGCGCGGTGACAGGCCCACGGTGAATCGCGGCGCGAACGTTTCCAGCCAGCCGGTGATGTCGCCCGGCAGCGGCGTCGGTCGGGAGAAGAGCACGATTTCGTCGACACGAAAGCCCGCGTGCTCGAGTTTGCCGCGGTATTCTTCGGCGGACGGGTAATACCACGGATTACGGGATGCGTAATCGATGCCGCGCTGCTGCAGCGCATGTTTCATCGCGGCGACAATCGAGGCGACATTGCCTTCGCCGCCAAACTCGCCGACGAAGCGTCCGCCCGGTTTGAGCGCCCGCACGACACCGGCGAGCACTTCATCCGGCCGCTGCATCCAGTGCAGCGCTGCGTTGCTGAAGACGGCGTCGAACTCAGCTGAAAACGCCAATTCGTGACCATCAACAACGAGCGCTCGCACGCCGCGTCGCCGGGCCGCGTCAATCTGCCGTGGACTGGCATCGACGCCGATGACATCCGCGCCGCAGGCGGCCAACTCTTGGGTGAGAACACCGTCGCCACAGCCGAGATCAAGGATATTTTCGCCCTGTTGCGGTCTCAGCCAGTCGATCAGCGACTTGCCGTAGTTCGCGACGAAACTGGCATTCCTCGAATAGACCGCGGGGTCCCAATCTTCCGCTTTTGCAGTCGATGCGCTCATCGGTCAAATGTCCTCTGTTGGATCCGACACGATGCTTAACGGAAAAGTTCGCGCGGCGGATCAACGGCGCGGCGCGCGATCGCCTTCCGTGTTGCGTGGCGCGGGACGAAATGTTGGCGGCGGACTGTTCGGCCGCGGTTCAAACGCTCCCAGGAACTGTTTCATCGCGGCATCCAGCTCGGGGAAGGGGACCACGCGCGCTTCCGGCTGTGCGATCGATCCCCGGACTTCGACCGCAAGCCATCCCTGACTCATCTGGTTCACG
>DASRYX010000136.1:0-2281 GCA_035686985.1 Planctomycetaceae bacterium
ATGCGTCCGAGCAAGATCAAAGCCAAGCTGCGCCGCAACGCACCGGTGCTGCTCACCACGCTGCACTTCACGGATCCCTCGGCGTACGAACTCGCCGGGCTGATGGGGTTTGACGGGTTGTGGATGGACCTCGAGCATCATGGTTACAGCGTGGAAACCGCCGGCGCGATGATGCGGGCCGCACGCGTTGGCAAGATCGATATCATGGCCCGAATGGGCAAAGGCGAGTTCATGCGGATGGGTCGCCTGCTGGAATGCGGTGCCCAGGGAATCATGTATCCGCGCTGTGAAAGTGCGGCGGAAGCCCGAGAAGTCGTGCGATGGTCGAAGTTCGCGCCGCTGGGTCAGCGCGGCTTCGACGGCGGCAACCCGGACATGCCGTATTGCACGATGTCGCCGGCGGAGTATGTCCAGAAGGCGAACCAAGAGACGTTTGTTGTTGTGCAGATCGAAGACCCGGAGTCGTTAAAGCAGGTGGATGAAATCGCCGCTGTAAAAGGCGTGGATGTTATTTTCTTCGGCCCCGCCGATTTCACAGCCCTCAGCGGCATCCCCGGGCAGTTCGATCATCCACTGGTGCACCAGGCGATTGGCAAAATTGCGATGGCGACGAAGAACGCCGGCATTCACTGGGGGATGCCCAGCGGATCAGTGGAACGCACACGGCAACTGCTGGATCTTGGAGCGAGATTCCTCGCCCACGGCGCGGACATTATCTGGGTGAAGCAGGCGATGGAAGCCATGCAGCGCGACTTCACGCCACTCGGGTTCACCTTTGAGAACCAGCTCGGTTAATTTCATGGGAGGGCGAAGCTCCCGCTGAGCCGCTGCGTGGCAATCCGCTGGGAATGACCGCGGCTCAGCAGGAGCTTCGCCCTCCCACAGATGCGAGTTCACGAGGCATCGCACCCATCAAACAACGCTGAGCCAATGCGGATGTGGGTGGCGCCTTCTTCGATCGCGATTTCGTAATCGCCGCTCATGCCCATCGATAACTCGGGAAGCGTCAGCGGCCCCCGCTTGACCAGTTCGTCGCACAGCCGTCGCAACCCGCGAAAGACGGTGCGGACACCGGTCTCATTGGCGTCGAGCGGGGCCATCGTCATCAGGCCGACAATGTCGAGATGCGTCGCTGTCGTCAGATCGCCCCATTCCATCAGCAATGCGTCGGGTGAATAACCGTCTTTGCTGGCTTCGCCGGAGACGTTGACCTCGAGCAGCACCCTGACCCGCCGTTGTTCTTTCGCCGCGGCTTCGTCCAGGCATCGCAGCAATCGCAAGGAATCGACCGAGTGGATGCGATGCACCAGCGGGACAATCCGGCTCGCCTTGTTGCGCTGCAGATGGCCGATGAGATGCCAGCGGACATCCGGCGGGAATTGCTCGGCCCGACCGGCCAGTTGCAGCGGACGGCTTTCGCCAAAATCGCGATGCCCGACATCGTAGAGCGCTCGCACCGCGGCTTCGGACGCGTACTTCGTCACCGCGACAAGATTGATTTCGGCCGGATCACGACCCGCGCGACCGCAGGCGGCCGCCACCCGCTGCTGGATGTTCCTCAGATTCTCGCGGATTCGTTCGTGCAACGGGCTCATGTTCGAAGTGCTCTGATTCGATTGGCAAAGGTTCCATTTTCCGAGATTTGAAGGTGCGGACAAGGCTGCACTTGCCGACGCCCGTCCGCGAGTTGATACTCGAACAGAGGAACAGCGAAAGGCACAACCAATGTCGGGGAACGCATTGACGGACGGAGCCGGGCAGTTGCGGCACGCTCAGGAACGGCTGCTGCAGGCGTGGGCCGCGTCGCAGGACGGCTGGGACGACGTCGTCCGGCAGCAGTTCGAGGAAGAACGGATACGGACACTGTTCGATCAGCTTCGGGCCACGCTCGACGCCACGCAGCAGTTTTCCGAGGTCTTGAGGAACGCCTGTCGACATGCCCGGGACAAAGACCGCGACGATCGATGAATTAGGTCCGGATGTCGGGGCGTACCGCAGGAAACCCCCGGATCAATCGCTACCTTTCAGGGGCTTCTGCTGCGCAGCGCGCCCCTGCCACACAACCGAGCCAGCCGGAACCCGTCTTCCCTCAAACCGACTTCGCTGATATCGTTCCCACCCGCGCCGGAGTGCGCTGATTACAACGCCAGGGGATGGGCATGCGCAGCATTGTCGTGATGAATCAAAAAGGGGGCGTGGGCAAGACCACCACCAGCGTGAATCTCGCCGCGGGATTGGCGAAATGCGGCCGTTCGGTGTGCCTCATCGACCTGGATCCCCA